>CAMWNM010000041.1 GCA_947175635.1 uncultured Bacteroidales bacterium
CGGCGCACCCTCAAGCCACATACCCCCCCATCTATTTGTGTTTACTGACGCCTGGGGGTTTTACTCTTCAAATCACGGGTGGGGGGCCGGGGGGCGCCCCCCCCCCCACTCTGTTTTATAAGACTACGCCACCACTGAACAAGATTAAGATAGAAACGCCCGAATACACGTTGCATAAACAACGGCGGCCGCAAGCGCCCGGACAGCGCTTACTTTTATCCCGTCTCCTACAGGAACGCCTACGGGAAAAAGAAATACCAGAGCGGCAACATCACCATCTTAGGTTCAACCGAGTAGAACCTACGCCGCAGAGGTTTCACCCCGAAAGGCGTTCCTGATGTGTAAAATTGCACTATCTTTGTGTGCGCGCCCGGATTTCGGGCTAAATATTTTCCACCATGAGCGAAAAAAAACTTGAACCCGGCAACGAACCGGAGAAAAAGACCCTTAACTTTATTGAGGAAATCATTGAGAATGATATCGCCAACGGCAAGAACGGAGGCCGTGTCCACACCCGTTTTCCGCCCGAACCCAACGGCTACCTGCATATAGGCCACGCCAAATCCATCTGCCTCAACTTCGGAATCGGCAAGAAATACAACGGAAAGACCAACCTCCGTTTCGACGACACCAACCCCACCAAGGAAGACGTGGAATATGTGGATTCCATCCGGGAAGACATCAAATGGTTAGGCTTCGACTGGAACGCGGAATACTACGCTTCCGACTATTTCGACCAGCTTTACGAATGGGCGGTGCGCCTCATCAGGGAAGGCAAGGCCTACGTGGATGATCTTTCCCAAGAAGAGGCCTCCGAATACCGGGGAACACCCACGCAGCCGGCTAAACCAAGCCCCTACCGGAACCGGAGCGTGGAAGAGAATCTGGATCTGTTTGAACGGATGAAAAACGGAGAATTTCCCAACGGTTCCAAGACCCTCAGGGCCAAGATAGACCTCTCTTCTCCGAATATGCACATGCGCGACCCCATCATGTACCGCATCCTGCATCAGAAGCACCACCGCACCGGCAACAAATGGTGCATCTACCCCATGTACGACTATGCCCATGGCCAGAGCGACTCTCTGGAGGGCATCACCCACTCTATCTGCACCCTTGAATTCGAAGTGCACCGACCGCTCTACGATTGGTTCATCAAAACGCTCGGCATCCACGTTTCCCGCCAGATTGAATTTGCCCGCCTCAACCTGAGCTATACAGTGATGAGCAAGCGCAAGCTACTGCAGTTGGTACAGGAAAAATACGTTTCGGGCTGGGACGATCCCCGTATGCCGACCATCTGCGGTTTGCGCCGGCGAGGCTATACGCCTGAGTCCATCAAGCTCTTCGCCGAGAAAATCGGCGTGGCCAAACGCGACAACGTGATCGATGTATCGCTTCTGGAATGGTGCGTGAGGGAAGATCTCAACAAAAAGGCGCAACGTGTGATGGCGGTGCTTAATCCGGTAAAGCTTGTTATCGACAATTATCCCGAAGGACAGAGCGAGGAATTGGATGCGGTGAACAATCCCGAAGATGAAAGCATGGGCACGCGGAAAGTATGGTTCTCGAGAGAACTTTACATCGAACGGGAAGATTTCATGGAAAATCCGCCCAAAAAGTTTTTCCGTCTTTCTCCGGGTACGGAAGTGCGTTTGCGTTACGCCTACTTTGTAAAGTGCACGCATGTGGAAAAAGACGCCCAAGGCAATGTTACCGAAATACACTGTACCTACGACCCTGCTTCCCGAGGCGGCAATTCGCCCGACGGACGCAAGGTCAAAAGCACCATCCACTGGGTATCGGCACCGCATGCGAAAGATGCCGAAGTAAGGGTATTCGACCGTTTGTTCAAAGTACCCGCACCCGACGAAGCGGAAGAAGGCAAAACCTTTTTAGACAATCTCAATCCTGACTCGCTGCACGTTATCCGACACTGCAAAACCGAGGCCTTTCTGGATGGGTATGAAACCAAACCGCTCTCCCACTTCCAGTTTGAACGCTTGGGTTATTTCAACATCGATCCCGACAGCGAAAAGGAAAACCGTCTTATCTTCAACCGCACGGTGAATCTGAAAGACACATGGGCCAAGGAAAGTGCCAAATTGAACTAAAAAAGACGCGGGGAAAGGTGAAAAAATCTCGATATACGTGGTTCTGGCTGTTTTTGCCGGTGCTTCTCTGTGCCTGCGGCAAACAACCTTCTCAAACGGTAGAGCTGAACATCTCCCATGCCCGGAAGCGCGCTTTGGCCCTCTTTGAACTCAAAGCCGATCAAGGGGCGGTATTGTTGGATTCCCTCCGTCCTGATAAAAATGGCGTATGCCGCTTCCGCGTACCTTGCGACAGCCTGCGCATCTATCTGCTGGCAAGTTCGGGCAATGAACATTTCCTATGTCTGACCCCCATGCCGCATCAGGACCTGCGGATTTCGGCCAACTATGATTCTCTGGTAAGTTCGGCCACCGTACAGCCTATACCGGCCACCGACTCTCTCTGTCCCTCCCTGATTCTATTGGCATATCAGCAACAGATAGCGCAAGCCGAACGGACAATCCGTTTCTATACCGATATCTGGATGGAGAACCGCTACCAAAGCACGCAGGTGGATTCGCTCCACGAGGCCTGCACACGGGCCATCGACAGCGTGATGGATACCCTCAGACAGGAAGCCCGGCGGCTTTGCCGGCAAAACACGGCCAACCTGATACCGGTTGTAGTGATAAACAAAGCCATCGGCAACCGCCGCGTGCTGGACCTCTCCGAACCGGAAACCTTAGCCTTCCTTTTGGATTGCACCAAACAAATGCAGCGGCATAATCCGCAAAACCCGCATGTAAAAAGGCTGATGTTTCAGCTTGCCCGTATCGACAGTTATCGGAAACAAGAAGAAATACGCCTTTTGGAACAAACAGGAGAAGAGCCTCAGATACCATAGAGAATGCAAACGCCGCTTGTTCATATCCATTTGGAGGAAGGGAAAAAGATTTTTTTCGCTTCCGATTTCCACCTCGGATCGCCTTCTTACCAAGAAAGTCGCCTGCGGGAGAAAAAGGTGGTGGATTGGATAGAACGGCAACGGCATCAGATGGCCGCCCTCTTTCTTCTGGGCGATATTTTCGACTATTGGTTCGAATACCGCACGGTAGTGCCCAAAGGTTTTGTGCGGCTGTTGGCCAAACTGGCCGAACTTACCGAGAGCGGCATTCCCGTTTATTTTCTTTGCGGCAACCACGACACCTGGACACTGGATTATTTCCAGAAAGAAATCGGCATGCAGGTATATACCGGAAACATTGAGTTGGCTGTGGGGGAAGCCCGTTTCCTGCTGGGACACGGCGATGGCCTGGGCAAGGGAGAGAAAGGGTACAAATTGATGAAAGCCATATTCAACGCCCAAGTCAGCCGGGTCCTCTACGCCGCCCTCCACCCTTATTGGGGCGCAATGATAGCCGGCAAGATGTCGCGCCACAGCCGCAAATCCGGTATCCGCCGCAACCAACGCCCGGAAAAAATCGAAGAAAACGCCCCCAAACCGTTCCTTGCCGAAACCCGGGAGCACACAAAGAACAAGAACCTGCTGGTTTTCATGCAACGGTATCTCCGGCAACATCCGATAGACGGCTTTATCTTCGCCCATCGGCATTGGCCTGTTTTGGTGGAGATAAACAGCGAAAGTCCTGAAGTGAGACATGTGGATATCGCCCCTGTGGCACCTGAAAAACGCACCTCCCATAAAGCCTACTACATGAACACCGGCGACTGGATCCGATATTTCACCTACGGCTCCTTCGACGGAAAAAACCTGAAACTGGAAGGGGACTTGATCCGAAAAACCTTTTGAGCCATGAAAAACAGCTGCCTCTCGATCGAAGGCATGACGTTCTATGCCCATCACGGATGTTTTACCGAAGAACGCGCCATCGGCACCTGGTTCACGATAGACATATATCTATATACCGACACACGGGAAGCCCAACGCACCGACAATCTTGAAGCCACGGTTAACTATGCCGAAGTCTATGCCAAGATAAAAGAGGAAATGAACATACCTTCCAAACTGATGGAACACGTGGCCGGAAGAATCACCGACCGTATTCTCGATGAATATCCGCGCGTGGAGGAGGTGCGTATCAGACTCAAGAAATTGAACCCGCCCTTGGGGGAAAAGATACTGTCGGCGGGCGTGGAACTTACCCGTACCCGAAATCAATAGCGGTATTCCGAAACGTTGAAGACCGGCGTATTGGAATAGAAAACCTGCAGGAGTTTGAGCATTTCTCCTCTCGCCTCATCTACCGAAGTACAATATATCGCTTCGTTTTTCTCACCTATACTGTTGTTCAGCACCAAATAACGCCCCCTTTCCCCATCATATTGGAAAACGAAATAATAAGTGGGCTCATGCTGGATAATGTACGACTGTTGATCTTCCAGTAACTTGACGAACAGATGCAAGGCTTTGTCCAGATTCGGCTCGAACACCCTGTCTTCGTCTTCCATCGTGATACAGAAAGCCTGTTCGAAAATATCGTGCGAGAAAATGGCGATTGCTTTATTGTAGTCGGCAGAACTTACCAATGTCAGGTCGATATAGGAACTCTGTGCCCTGGCAACAGAGGTCGTTCCTACAACGAAGAACACTAATCCGCACAACCACAATACAATCTTTCGCATATCAATGCTCTCTGATTCGACTCGCGAATATACTATATTTCATGAAATACACAAAATACCTTTTTTACCTTATCACCCCTCTCGGCCGCCTGAGCACCACATTTTCCATACGCTCATCCGAATCGAAACCATCCCCTTCCAACACCAGGCCGGGACTGACCTTGCGTACGAAAACATCCGAATATATCTTTTTCGTATTCTGGTTCCAATACAGTGCCTCGGTGTAGATCGTATCCATCGAACGGTAGTCGTAAACCTCCACATTGCGGAAAAACTTCATCAGCTTCTCCTCCTGCAGGTTAATCGCCGAATCGGCCAGCAAGAGCACATCTATCTCCTGCCCCGTCTCGGAATAGAAGACAGAGCGGATACCGCGCGGAAACACCTGCATCGGCTGCTTTCCCGTTTCTTTTCCCGTGTAATTGCGCATCAGCGGATATTCCATAAACACCTGCGCCGTGCCGGCTTCGGTTGCCAAGGTATTGGCTCCGTAAAGAGTCTGCCCCGGTGCGGATGCGATATCTTCATAAGGCATGAACACCGCATTTTTGGGCCGGCAGGCATCCAACACGCCAACCGCCGCCACAACAAAGGCTCCTTTTGCGATGAGTCGGAAAATATGTCTTTTCATAGTTCGCAGACAAAAGATAAGGGAGCGGAATGCCTTTCCGCCCCCTTACCGCAGATATTATCGGCTGGCCCGAATGGTGGTGGTGTGGGTAAACCAACAGGAAATCGTATAACTGTCGCCTTCCCGGAGACCATAGGTAAACAGGTCGTCGGCAGAGGGGAAATGCGCGCTATAGACGGCAATCTGCTGATTCACGGCTTCCGTTAGCTCGGGATCCACTTTCTTGGCCTTGTTAAACATATCCACCGCTGCCCAATAGGGGGCCCGGGCGGCTACCGGGGTACCGTCGCCCTGACAAGATCCCGCTCCGCCTGCGTACATGAAACCCAACAAAAGATAGGCCCGGCCGTTGTTGGGATTTATATCAAGCACTTTATTGCAGGCCATCCGGCCATCGTTGAAACGGTTCATCTTCATATAGGCGTCGGCTATCAGCAGATAGGCGTTCTCCTTGTCTGACGCGCCAAGCTGCGCCACCACATCTTCGGTCAGATAGGCGATTGCCTGCGCATTTTCACCTTTGGAACGGCACATCCTCGCCATCAGATAAGCGCTTTGAGGCGTGGGTTCCAACTTATACAGCGCTTCGGTCATGGCAAAGAAGATATCGGAATCGGTGCAGGAACGCATATTGAGCATACGCGTGGCTTTCTTCAGGAAGTTGATGTCGGAAGATGCGGTCTCGAACTTTTTGGTATAGATGGGAATCAGATCCTGACAGGCGGCAAAAGGCTCAAACAGCGTATTGATGCCTCTCTCTCTTTCACTCACCTTATCATTTTTGGGATTCAAGGCGGCAATCGTTTCCAAGGCCGTGATAGACTGGTCGTAACTGTTAATCAAGGTTTCCTTGTCGATCAGTCCGGCCTTGAACGCATCGCAACACGCATTGAAATACATCTCCGGAATATTCTCGAAATTCTTTATCTGCGCCGATTCCTCCACATAACGCATCGCCTCGGTAAAAAGATCCAAAGCTTTCCTGAGTTCTTTGGGACGATAGGCACGCAGATCAGCGGCCTGCATCCCCAAACAATAGCCTGTTTCGCCGAAATACTGACGACGGGAATCCCACAGGGCAATCAGTTCGTCCACGTAACCGGTCCTCACCGCGGCATCTTTTTCCTTGGCTATGAGGTTTTTCAAAATGGTGTTACCCCGAATGAAATTATTCTTGGAAGAAGACGGACAAAGCGAAAGAACCTGCTTCCATGCATCATAGGCCTCCGTATAATTTCCCTGCTTAAAATGTTCCTGATACACAGACAAATTCTGCAAGCAAGACAAACTGTCTTCGGGCGTTGCGCCATACTTTTGCGCATGCAGGGCCGAAACTCCCATTAAGGCCGCTGCCACAACAAAAATCTTTTTCATCGTGATATATCTCCTTTTTTATTTCCTAATCATATCTGGGCTTCACGAACCAAGTCTCCACAGAGGCAAAACTTACGCCTATCCGCAAGTAATCTTCCTGTATCTGCCCTTTGTTCAATGCCCCTATCCTGCCATATTGCAGCCCCACGTTGATGATGGAGCGCGATTTGCGCACCGGAATCCCGACGCCCAGACTTATCCCGAACGCCTGCAGTTGCTTGCCGTTATCGGCCACACATTGCTGTTGGTAGAAACCGCCTATACGGTAAGCCACCCGGCGGGCCTTGGAGTTAGCCTGCGGATCGTGTTTGAGTTCCGCGCCCACATTCACCGAGAACGTATTCTTCAGATAGTCGTAGGCATGGCCGTAATCCTTGTATTCTTTCCACCAAACATACGTAAAATCCGCACCCACCACATATTGACCGCGCTGCTCGTAAGAGATACCCGCCCGCAACATGGACGGAAAGATAACCTTTCCCCTTTTGGCCGCCTCCGGCCAAAAAGCGGTGTCGTTGAGGGAGGAGTACTCGCCTTGAGCTATAACGGTCCGCTTGCCGTAAAGGGTGGTGGACATGCTGTACACCGCACCCAAGGTAAGATACTGGGAATTTTTAATCCGGGCCGCATACGTGATTCCCGCATCCAAGGCAAAGCCGTTCAGTTTGGTTTCCGTGTAGTATTTAGCCTTACCCGCATAGTAGGCCAGCGTATCGTCCAAAAACACCAAAGATGTAGTTTGATCGAGCGATCCGAACATATAACTGAGGTTCACGCCCACCGAAACCGGCCCCCAGCCTAACGAATGCCCCCAACCGGCTTTCGACAGACCGCCGTCCCCCTCATGGATCAACTGCGTCTGCCCTATGCCCGGCCCGGCATCCGACATAAACGAGGAACGATAGTACATATTCGTTACCGGCAGAAGATACACCGCCATCTTGTACCATTTGCAAACAGGAAAATAAAACTCCAGATTACTGAGGCCGCCCGCCGTGCTCTGGTTCTGCAATCTCTCCCCCGCCATTTTTTGGCGCAAACGGTTCATCCCGATATTGAAACCTATGTCGAAACGCACGCTGAGGGTGTCCACGCCGGTTCTGTAAGAGGCCGGATTGAACGGATTCATGTCGCCCGGGCCCGATAAACCTACCGCAAGCCCGCCCATGGCCATATTCCGCACATTAAGATAAGGTTGAATGGAACCCGCTCCGAAGGCTGAATACGGAGAGAGCATACCGGTTTGCGCACACAAAGGCACCGGTAGCAAAAAGGAAAAGAACACTGCCCATAGGCATATCTTTATCCTGCCTGCCCTATTCTTTGCCATTCAGATCTAATATTTCATTCAGGCCCCGCAGGACCAAATTTTGATGCGCAAATATCTGATAATTCAAGGACTTTTCAAAATAGCCGGCATTGCCGCCTGTAAGCACGACACGCAGTTCCGGAAAGCGTTTCCGATAGCGTTCCACATATCCGTCAACCTCGTAGCGAAGCCCGTCCAGCGCCCCACTGTAAAGCGCAGTTTGCGTATTGTTTATGCAATCCGTATCGCGTGCCTGCCGGATATCCACCAAGGGAAGAGCCTCGGTAAAGCGGTGCATCGCCCTCAGCCGCATGTTCAACCCCGGGGAAATGGCTCCCCCCAAAAAGCAGGCATCGCTATCCACCACATTGTAGGTTACGCAGGAGCCGAACACAATGCAAAGCACGTTCTCCCCCGGATAAAGAGAGGCCACGGCCGAAGCCACGGCAATCCGGTCGCGCCCCAAAGTCTGGGGATGCTCGTAACGGAGCTTCACCGGTATCTTCAGATCGGGTCGATACGACTGCCAGTCGATGAAATGAGAGAAACACGACAACGATTTGGCCAAAAACACCGGTTCCCGAGCCACCGTGCATACGATGGCCGCCTCTATGGAAGGATATTTCTCCACGATTTTTTCCATATCCTGCGGGGCGATGGTTTCATACCACCGGGAACAAAGCAGTTCCTTGCCGTCAAAAACCCCCAGTTTGGTTACCGTGTTTCCTATGTCGATTACTAGTTTTTGCATAAGCTAAGCGATCACCCGCCTGAGCAGACGGGAAATCTCGATTTTCATTTTATCCAAGTCTGTTTTCTTTGCAAGGAGTTCCAAAAGGTTCTCCTCTCCGGAGGTTTCCGCCTCCTTGATCCGACCGTCCACTTCCCCTATCATGCCCTTTACCCGGTTGAGCTTGAAGTTGAGCAAGGTCTGCAACACGGCCGCATCCAGTTTCTTCCTGTCGTTGTGAACAGTGCGTACATAGATGTTCTTGGCCTGCCACACCGGACTCACTTCAAAACGGGCCGAAGCCAGATCCGCCACAAGATTGTGTATCTCCGGGTCTTCCGAAAGCAGAAGGTCTTTGGCCTCGGGTATCGTCTGCCGGCTCAAATGGTCGGCAAATATAGAGAAAAGACGTTGGTATAAGGGTTCCGAGAGCGTGAGTTCGTCTTGCTGCAGTTCCATCACCAAAAACGCACATACGCTCAATACCTGTTCCATCGGGTTTCCTTCCGCATCCTGATAAGGCTGTGTGGTGTTTTCCTTGCCATAGTTCACCAACAGGCGCAACAATTCCCGCTCCAAGGTCCTTTCGTAATCCTTCGCTTCCGATTCCCGCCGCTCTTCCTCCGGCAGCACTGAAGGTGACACAAGAGGCTGGTTCACAACACCTTCCTTATCCACCTGCTTTTGAAATTTCCCCTGAAAAATACGGTTCAGCCTATGATGCAGATCCGCTTCACCGATATTGAGCAGGCGGCTGCACTCCTGCAGATAGACCGCCCGCTTTATCTCATCGGGAACCACGGAGATACTGGTTAGTATGTTTTCGATGAGTTCGGCGCGCCGGATAGGATCTCCGCCAACCTCAGCCAACAGCAAACGGGTCTTGAATGTAATGAAATCCACCGCATTGGCCTTCAGATAGGCCAATATATCCTCGGTAGTGTGAGCTCGGGCGAAATCATCGGGATCCTGTCCGTCGGGCAAAAGCACCACCCGCACGTTCATGTCTTTGGCCAGCACCATGTCGATACCGCGCAAAGAAGCCTTGATACCGGCCGGATCGCCATCATAAAGCAAAGTGAGGTTTTTGGTAAAATGCGAAATGAGCTTTATCTGCTCTTCGGTAAGCGATGTGCCGGATGAGGCCACCACATTGGTGATACCCGCCTGATGCATCGAGATCACATCGGCATAACCCTCCACCATATAGGCCATATCCTGCGCCACGATTTCCCTTTTGGCAAAGGGAATGGCATAAAGCACATTGCTTTTGTGATAGATATCCGATTCGGGAGAATTGACGTACTTGGCCTTGCTCTTGTCGTTCACCAGAATACGACCGCCGAAACCCAACACGCGCCCCGAAAGACTGTGAATGGGAAATATCACCCGTCCGCGGAAACGGTCAAACAGCTTTCCGCTCTCTTCTTTCTCGATAGTAAGGCCACTCTGTACCAAATACTTCCTGTCGTATCCGTTTTTCAGCGCCTCTTGCGTGAATCCATCCCAACTGTCCGAGCAATACCCCAGCTGAAACTGCTTTATGATGGCATCGGTAAACCGTCTTTCCCGAAAATAGGAAAGCCCCACTTCCCGACCCTCGTTGCTTTCCCACAGATTCCTCACAAAATATTCGGCCGCATACTGACTTACATGATAGAGAGATTCGCGATCGCTCTGGCGTTCGATTTGTTCAGGCGTGAGTTCTTTCTCCTGAATCTCGATATTGTACTTGCGCGCCAGATAACGGAGAGCCTCCACGTATTCGAAATGCTCGTGTTCCATGATAAAGCTCACCGAATCGCCGCCCTTACCGCATCCGAAACATTTAAAGATACCTTTGGCGGGAGAAACGATGAACGAAGGCGTTTTCTCCTGATGAAAGGGGCACAGACCCAGATAATTCGCCCCTCTTTTCTTCAAAGAAACGAACTCACCCACCACTTCTTCAATGCGGGCGGCCTCGATGATGGCCCTTTTGGTTTCTTCCGGTATGCGAAAACTCATGTCTGGATTCTTAATGCCGAAAGGCAAAGATAGCACAAATCGGGAGGATACGTCCACAAGCCCAACAAAAGGCCGGAAGGAAAGAATCAATAGATGGGCGCAACTTTACCATCATTGAACGAAGCCGGATTGAAGGCATTCCGATTCTGACCGTGCATTTATCAAAACCTTACCGCCATTTTGAGAAAAAACGTGCGGGGACGAATCCGATAACGCGTGCAAAAACCGCCGACCGTGGAAAGTGAAGAATAAACATAGGTTCGGGTACTGAGCAGATTATTGCAGGCAAGCGACCAGCGGAACTTTTTGTACGTGTATTCCAATCCCGCATCAAACAACATAAAGTCTGTGTTTTTCACAGCAACTGCGCCATTGTGATAGTGATTCCCTCCCAATGAGATCCGTATATCATGCGGCAGACGGAATGAAAGCGCAAGCTGGTTGGAAACAGAAAAAAGTGGCCGCATGCCTTCGCCTTCTTCCTGTTTAAGCAACATATACATCAAATTACCCGTATAGGCAAAACAAAGAAACCGTAGAGGATAAAACGAAACTTCAAGCCCGGCCTGATACGATTGTCCATAACCGGTGCTGATCTGTTCCTGCATCAGGAAAGGCTTCTGGAAATAGTCGGCCCCGAAGGATAACCTAATTGCCGTTTCCATTTTATAAAAATTTTTTTCCACTTCAAGGTTCCCATATACATCATGCCACAAGCGATCCGTCTTTCGCGTAACGGTGGTAGAATAGATTCCGCTGAAATCCATTCCGTAAAGAATCCGAGGTTGC
This sequence comes from uncultured Bacteroidales bacterium, assembly GCA_947175635.1. Taxonomy (GTDB): domain Bacteria; phylum Bacteroidota; class Bacteroidia; order Bacteroidales; family P3; genus Pullibacteroides. Next base: position 11,518 of record CAMWNM010000041.1, read on the forward strand.
CCCAAATCGTAACCCAGCGAAAAATGAACAAAGAACATATGGAAGATATCCTTATAATCTGTCTGAAATCGGAAATTATGGCGGATTCCTTCGGTAAGGTCGGCACGATAGAGGCTCAGACTACGGTAGTTGGCCAAGATAGCACCCTCATAGAGGCTCGCGAAAGAAGGATTTTCAAAAACAAACGTATATTCGAAACGCAATTCCGTTGATGCCGAGACCTTGTATCTGAACCTCAGTTCAGGTTCAACGACAATCCGGTGCCGTGCCAGATCTTTTGTTTTCCAATTGAAGAGTCCCGTGAAATGATAAGCCACCGGAATATACAGAGATGCTTCCCAATGCGATGAAAGGTAATTAAACCATAATACAGGCGCAAAATAAAACCGATTCATTTTCAACCGATTGGTTGTTATAAAAGATATTTCAACGGGCATCAAGGGCAGTTCCAGATCGCTTTCCAATCGATTGAACCGATAAGTAGCCCTAACAAGAGGGGAAAGCGTAACAGAGGCCAATTTGAGTTTGCGAAAAAACGTAATATTAGCATCTGCTTGAAATCCATCTGAAAACACCTGTTGTACAGCACCGGCATACGGGTTTTCCGCCGCTACCCCCGAGGCGGAATCCACACGTAACCTATAAGGTTTTTGTTCGTAACGGAGCTGCAAGTCAAGATTATATCCGCTCGTTTCTCCTGTACGGTGCGTAAAATAAAAGGTGGATGAAGCCTGAAAGGAACGTAAGCTGTAGCTTTGCCCTAAGTTATTTGCCATGGCCGCTATATCATTGAAGAGGCCTCCGAAATGGTTCTGATTTGACAGATAATATCGTGATGTATTCTTTTTAAAACTTAAATCTGCTTCCATCTTGTGCGTAAAGAGCGTGTTTTGAAGCAGTTCTTCTATCACGTTCAAAGTAGAATCGGGCATCATCCATTGCGTTGCCGCTTCGCTTTCGCGATTTTCCCTATCATGAAGATAGAGCGCATTAACACCTATAATCAACTCTTTATCGGTTTTTACAAGATGATTGAAAGATAAGGCTTCCGAATGATTGAAGTAATGGTATCTTTGCGCTATACTGGGCACGGATGCCAGCGCCGGTTCGCTCAATACCGGATTAAGCCCAGATGCGTTATTGTTATGATCCATCAACTCATAACGTAAGTCATGTCCTGTATTATTTCCTTTTGCCGTAAGAATGTGCTGGCTTTTTTTGCCAAAGAACATTCCCGCACATTCCCCTTCATAAAGCCCTTTCTTATCATAACCGCCACCTGCCGCCAATGATGCGATAAAAACACCTTTAGAGGATTCCTTGAGACGCAGGTTGAGCGTGGTTCTGTCGGAAGGCATCAAGCCCTCCAATGCTTTTATGACTTGATGATTTTCAAGAATCTCCACTGTAGCGATATGCCGAGGTGAAATATTTTTAGTGGCGATACCGTAACGCCCCTTAAGCAAATCCATACCCTCGATATGAAAATTTACCGGTTGTCCTTTGTAAAGAATCATTCCGTTATCCTGCACTTGAATTCCGGGCATTTTCTTCAGCACATCTTCAACAACAAGGTCTGTTTTATCCTGAAAAGCCGCCACATTATAGACAATCGTATCAGGCCCTTTCCGTATCATCTTGGCTGCTTTTATTTCCACTTCGTTAAGTCGAAAAGCCTGTCGGTTTATCTTGAAATCATAACAATCGCTACGGTTGGGAATACGGCTCACCACCGATTCCAATCCTATCCCGTTGAGGCAAAGATCAAGGCTGTCAAGAGCCGAATTAAAGATAATCCGATACCTTCCATTTTCATCGGTAGCGGCATAAGCGATAGCCATAATGGAATTACCGGGCGGCCGAACCAATACATACACCGCTGCCGCTTGCCCCGAAATCCTTTCTTTCACAACACCCTCTATCACCGTCTGCGCCGCCACATCACCACTCGTCCCGGCGATAAGCAGAGAAAACAAGACAGCGAACAACAGCGATGTCGATTTCATGAATAAATTATTGGTTTTTCAATAACGTTTATCATCTCAGCAAAATTCAAGCAAGCTTGGCTTCTGCGCATGGCTTATCGAAAACGTTGGATTTCATCCGACCTTTTCTCGCCATGGCATAATCCAAGCAAGCTTGGCTTCTGCGCATGGCTTATCGAAAAGGGTGTTCTATTCCAATTCGATAGGGCGATAGTATAAACCTACGGAAAATTCCGTCTCTCCTGCAGGACGGCTGTTTTCATATTCATCCAATACCCTGATTTTCATTCCTAATATTTGCGCAAGGAACATATACGGTTGCGAGAACATGATGTCAATCATCTCACGTGCCTGCTTCCGCGTACTCTTTTGTACCACGAATTGTTTTTCTCCTATCGGAACATGCGCCTTTTCAATGCCGTCTATCTCCCACCGGTAATCCCCGGCAGTATCTTCTATCTTCAAGATTAATCCCGGCAAACCATCGAATTTATAAGGCCCTGCATTTACCGCAATATCCGGACAATACCAGGCAAGATAGTGTCTTCCTTTGAAATCCATGCTTGCCTTTTGGCACATATAGCCCAATAAGCTGTCTGTTTCAACGTGCAATATCCAGTTGAAATCAGCCGGTTCCTCCTCGTAACGTAGAATCGGCCCGGTTAGTACCGTACGGAACAAAGTCCACGAACCATCTCGCGGAGAAACAAAAAAGGTAGCGGGAAACAATGAGGAAGCATAGGTGTAAACCTGCCGGTTATCGGTATATGGCGTAGGGGTGTCTTTGCAGTCTATCACTTCCAGAAGTTCGGAAACATCCTTTCTGTAACCCTTCTTCCCAACAAAGACAAGGCGGTTATCCCGATATCTTTCGCTTTTTTCACCGCTCCAAAATGTCATCTTATAGCGAATCCTGATAAATGCCGTATCATACGTTTTTTGCTTCTCCCATTGCCAATCAACTTGCGGATGAACCTGATACGGATTGGGCACATAGCCGGCCTCCACCGCAAACATCTGTGCATTCACACGAAAGGGTAAGAAAAGAAAGAGGAAAAGAATTAAATATCTCATGTTCATCTTCATAATTATCAACACCTTTCATCAGAAATGATACAATCTACATGCATTATATTTTCATAAAAAGTTGGAGAAGGGCATAAATCATGGTATAAGCACTTTCGACATTTCTCTGAATTCCGTATAACACGCCATGCATGGTTTTTCGAAAACTCTGTGGCTATTAACTGTATCATTGGGGTTTCTATTGTACCTAAGGCTGTTTTAGATGGATTTGAATAAACATTTCGATTAGGAAGTACAATAAGTTTCCCAAAATAATGAGTATTTAAAACCTGATGTGCAAAAATGATACGTTTCGACAAACCACTCTGTTTTATCTCTGTTCTTGAAAGAAATACATTCTTTTGAAAAAAATCGAAATTCGCACCCGTAAAAAGGGGGACATAATCAACCCCCTCTACCATCTCTGAATTTAAATCCGTTATATAAGAAATTATTTTATTCCGATCGAGGAGCTGACACACATTATTCATTGTATTTCCAGTAATACCATTGCATAGTACAACGATATTAAATCCTCTCCCTTGTATTTTCGCAGAAAAAGTAGGACATTCTATCTCGTCCCAACGCACATAAATTGTTATCGTATCTATACCCTTTCTTTCTTGAAGGAATTGCATTAGCTCATCCATCTCAGGATAGTTTTTTATATCAGAAAACACAATATTAATCGCAATAGCATTATAA
>CAMWNM010000042.1 GCA_947175635.1 uncultured Bacteroidales bacterium
ATATATGTGTTATTTGGTGCTGTGTTTGTTTATTTTTGTAAAAAGCCGTATTTTTACAAATGGAAACGAATGGCGCGCCTTGTCTCGGCTTCCGATTTTAAGAAAGTAAATTTATGATCAAAAGAATTGAATTGCTCATCCAGTCGCAGAATCTCACCTCTTCGCAATTTGCCGACAAAATCGGCATTCAGCGATCGGGTTTGTCTCACATTTTGTCAGGGCGAAACAACCCGAGTCTGGATTTTGTGCAAAAAGTTTTGGCGGCTTTTCCCGATCTGAATCCGAGGTGGTTTTTGCAAGGGAAAGAGAAAATGTATGTTAATTTGGCAGGAGAAAAATTATCGGCGTCCATGCCTGCTTTTTCGCCGGTCCCCCCCGCCTTTCCGGATATTCCTGCGCCTGAGATCAAGCTTGATGAAAATCAGGCAGGCGGAGTTGAGGAAGAAAAGCGGGAGGGACAAGGGGCGACACAAGATGAAGCGGGCGCGATCGGGAACGGAGATGCCGGCTCCGGCGATATTGTCTTTCCCGATATGCCGGAGAAAAAAGCCGCCCGTCTCCGTAAAATCCTCCTTTTTTACGAGGATGGTACCTTTGAGGAATATACCTGGCGGAAAGCCCGTTAGTGGTGGTTGCCGCCGATCTGGGTGGGTTTCATTCGGTTCAGAATACGGGAAAGCACCTGCAGCAACAGGCCGGCAATCAGAACCACCAAGAGGTTGATGCCCATAATATAGGTCAAGGGAAAAGCTACGGGCACGCGGTCTATATAATACACGGCCTCGTCCAGCTTAATCCAGCCGAATGTTTTTTGAAGGGCGCATACGGCCATGGCGGCGGCATTTCCCCAAACCAAACCTCTTCCGAGGATAATGAGCGTCTGTTTCACGAAGATACGGCGAACCAGTCGGTTGGTGCTTCCCATGGCTTTGAGGATTCCGATATGGGGCTTGCGTTCTATTATAAGGATGAACAGTAGCGAAATCAGGCAAATCAAGCACACTATCAGCATAATCGACATCAGTACCCATACATTGGTGTCGATAAGGGTCAGCCAGTCGAAAATTTCGGGGAAAAGCCGGTCGCAAGGAAAGCAGGCGTATCGATAGGGCAGTTGCATGGAAAGATATTCCGCGCTCTGTTCGCGTTTCCGGGGCTGGGAAATCCGGATGTCGATGCCGTCGGCCTGCTGGCTGTTCCATTGGTTGAGATTTTGAATCAGGGCGATATGGCAAAGGACAAAGGTCTCGTCGAATCTTTCCAGCCCTGTGGAATAGATGCCGCATACGGTGAAGGCTCTCGGTCTGAGCTCGCCCCCGCATACGAAGTAGGCTCTGATCCGGCTTCCGGTATCGAGTTTCAGTCGGGTGGCCAATAATTCGGAAATAAAGACCTGAGGGCGGCCGCTTTCATTTTCTTTAGAAAAATCGGGCAAACGGCCCCTGCATAGGTTCCGTGCAAAAAAGGCCGTGTCGTAATCTTGCGGCACGCCCTTGAAAAATACCCCGAAGCTTTCCTCTTTCCCTCTTATCAGGGCGCCTTTCATGGCATAGGGTTGGGCTGAAAGGTATCCGGGTATGGCCTTTACGGTGGCCTGCAATGCCGAATCCCATTGTACGGAGGCCATTTCCTCTCCGTTCTCGTTCCAATAAGGCTGCACCACGATATGGGATCCGAAACCGAACACCTTACGGCTTATTTCGTTTTTGAAGCCTACCAAGATGCAGGCGGAGATGATCATGACGCAGATGCAAAGGCCGATGCTGACCACACCCATGGCGATGATGCGTCGGCTGTGACGGAAAGGGGAGGTGGTGGCCCAACGGCGGGCGATAAGGGTAGAGAGATTCATAATGTAAAGGTATAATTTTTTTGTGGCAGACACCCCGCGGGCGGGGCACTTTCTTTCCCATTTTGAAAAAAGCCGGCAGAAAATTATGCCACTGATCCCGGGTCGCGGGGCAAAAACCGTTTCACTCTCGCATGGAGTGAAAATGGCTGGGAAAACCGGCGCGACATGGCGGCCGGGAGGGATAAGGGGTTTTGCGTTATCTTTGCGGGATAGATTCTTGATAGGATGAGATGCGCTTGTTGGATTGAAAGTTTTTTACTCTGTCTGTTCGGGCTTGCAGCCTGCGGCGGGGATGGGTATGCGGTTTCGGCCTGCCGCTCATGGAGGGGAGACAGCTTGGTGTTGGGGGCGGAGGTATTTTCCGCTTACCTGTCTGATTTAAAGGGAAAGACAGTGGCGGTGGTGAGCAACCAGACGGGTGTGGTGCCTGTTGCGGATGGTAAGGCGTTGGGCGGGACGGGGTTTATCGAGGGGCTTGACGGGCGTTGCTATCGGCATTTGGTGGATGTATGGTTGGACTCGGGGCTGGCAATCAAAAAAATCTTTTCACCCGAACATGGATTCAGGGGAACGGCTGAGGCAGGCGCCAAAGTGAAGAGCGGAGTGGATGTCCAAACGGGGCTTCCGGTGGTGTCGCTTTACGGTTCCCATAAAAAGCCCGCGCCCGAGGATTTGCAAGGTATAGAAGCCGTAGTGTTTGATTTGCAAGATGTCGGCGTGCGTTTCTACACCTATGTCTCCACCTTGCATTATGTAATGGAAGCCTGCGCCGAATCCGGTATTCCGGTTTGGGTGTTGGATCGCCCCAATCCGCATGCCGGCTATATCGACGGGCCGGTACTGGACACGGTTTGCTGCCGCTCTTTTGTGGGCTTACATCCTGTTCCGATGGTGTATGGCATGACGATAGGCGAATATGCCCGGATGATAAACGGAGAGGGCTGGCTCAAGAATGGCGTTCGATGCGATTTAAAGGTGGTGCCGCTGGTCAACTATCGCCGAGGCTCCACCCGGTATGTATTTCCCGTTCCGCCTTCGCCCAATTTGCGCACGATGAAGGCCATCCACGCCTATCCCTCGTTGTGCTTGTTCGAAGGAACCCCCGTAAGTCTGGGCAGAGGTACGTCCGAGCCTTTTTCGTGTTTCGGTTTTCCGGGCTGCACGCGGGGCAACTATAGTTTTACTCCCCGCGCAATGGCAGGTCTGAGCGAAAACCCTCCTTGCAAGAACCAGGTATGCACGGGTTTTCTGTTGCCTGATTCGATAGGGCGGACTTTGCCGCAGGCCTTGAATTTGGATTATCTGCTGCAGATGTATGCCGCCTGGCCGCAGAAAGAAAGTTTCTTCACCTCCTTTTTCGCCAAACTGGCCGGCACACCCGAACTGGCCGCACAGATAAAAAGGGGGGAGGATGCAGCCACCATACGGGCCTCCTGGCAACCGGCCCTCCGGAATTTCGATACCCTTCGCCGTAAATACCTCCTGTATCCATGATCGCTTTCATTCCCTGCGCGGGTCTGGGTACTCGCCTCAAACCGCTTACCGACCACTGTCCCAAAGCTTTGGTGGAATATCAGGGCAAACCGCTTCTGGCACATCTTCTGGAAAGACTGCAAAGGGAAGGATATCGCCGTTTTGTGTTGAACCTGCATCATTTTCCCGATATGTTGCGGCAATATGCCGATCGTTATGCGGCCGGACACGATGTGGAAATCTGTTTTTCGGATGAAACCGCCCTTTTGCTGGACACGGGCGGTGCGCTCACGCACGCCCTGCCGCTGTTTGAGGGAGAAACCGAAGTGTTGGTACACAATGTGGATGTTTTGAGCAATCTGGATACGGTCTCTTTCCGGCAACTGTTTAACCAGACACGCGCCGATGCCTTGCTGTCGGTGCGCAGGCGGGAAACCAGCCGGTATCTGTATGCCGGGCCCGAGGGTGGGCTGGCCGCTTGGAAAAACCTGAAAACAGGAGAGGTGAAAGGCAGGGAAAGCCTCTCTTGTGGCACGCCTTTGGCTTTCAGCGGAATCCATCTTCTCAAAACGGAACTGATAGCCGATTGGGCAGGCCGTTATGGGCTCAATCGCCCGTTTTCGGTCATCGATGCCTATCTGGCGGCAAGCCGCACGCATAAAATCCTATTGGAAGAACAGACGGACGGCTATTGGAAAGACATGGGCAAAATCGCCGACTTTCATAGCCCGATCCGGTAATGGGGGTGTTGCTTAGATTTGTCGTATCTTGTTGTTTCCGAACTTTTTCTGCCATAAGATATAGATTCCTGAAAAGAGCAGCAATCCTACCGTATAGGCGATTTCCGCGCCGAAAGCCGCTTCCACCGAACAGTGGCGGATATAAATCATAATCAGGGCGTAGAAAAAATACACCACCAGATTGATGGATTCGATAAAGAAGCCGGCCATCGTATCGCCTCTTCCCAAAATGGTATTGAATACGATTTGTGCGATGGCCATGATATAAGTGGATGCAATGACCACCATACAGGGGCCGAAACTGTCGGCGGCCAATCCGGGGTCGTTGGTGAAAATGCCCAGGATGGCACGGTTGAAAGGCAGGTAAAGAGCCACGATGATGCTGATGCAGGCCATTGCCAGCACAAAGGCTTTTTTTACCAAAATACGGATTTCTTCGGGACGGTTCCGGCCGCAAAGGTAGGAGGTAAGCGAGGCGGTGGTGGAGGCGAAGCCCCAGATGGGCAACAGAAAGAGGGTGTACATGCTTCGGGTGATGTTGGCGATGGCCAAGGCACGTTGTCCCAGACTTTCGACAAACATGAAAAAGAGAAAGTAGTTGCCGAACGAGGTGAAATATTGAATCATCACAGGATAGGCGATGCCGATAAGGTCACCAATTGTCTTGAACCGGAAACTGAGATGGCCGAAAGGCCGGTATGTGTGTCGGAAAGATGAGAAATAAGTGAGCAGGAAATAGGTGCACACCCCCACCGCTTCGGCGATTACCGAAGCCAAGGCGGCGCCGTCCATCTCCATGCGGGGTAATCCCCATGCACCGAATACCAGACCGTAATCCAGCACCACATTCACAACGCCCATCACGATCGTGGCTATCGAAATGCTGCGGGTTTTCCCGATCCCCACGTAAAAGGCGTTGAAGGCCGCCATGGTGAAGGCAAAGGGCAATCCGTAAACCCGAATGTCAAGATAGCCCGTAACCGCCCCCAGAATGGCCTGCGATTTTACCAAATGCGGTAACAGCCGGTGTCCGGACAATAAAAAGAGCGATAGGCAGACCGCCGCACAAAACAAGGTGAAGATCAGTGTATGTTGAAAAATACTGCCTATTTCATGCGTCTTTCCTTGTCCGGCACGGCGGGCGATAACGATTTGAGCGCCCACCCCGAAACCGAATACCACCATCACCATCACCTGATAGAAAACGGCAGCCAGAGCGGCCGCGGCCAATTCCACTTCTCCCAGATTACCGAGAAAAATGGTGTCGGCGATGGCGATCACGTTTTGCGCCAGCGTACTGAGTATGATCGGAAATCCGATACCGAAGATACGTTTGTAGCTGATGGCGTCCTGATTCTGCAAAGAAGGGCGTTCTCTCATGAGTGGGGGCTATAGCCTTAGGGAAAGGCGCTCGCGAAAATACATATATTTTTGGGGTTTTGCTACTTTTAGGTTACTTTTGCGCCCGTGCGGAAAGGCAGGCAGGGAAAGGTGTTTTTTGTTTGAATTATTAACAATCAAATAAATAGTTTACATATTATGGCGATCACAAAATTGGAAGACCTCTTCGGGATGGTAAAGGCCAAAGGCAAGAAACGTTTGGTTGCGGCCTATGCCGTGGATGATCATACCATCTGCGCGGTAAGCAAGGCCGTCGATCTGGGTATCGTAGAGGCTACTCTGGTAGGCGATGAGGCCACCATCAGGAAAGTGTGCGAACAGGAAAAAATCGATGCGGGCAAATTCAAGATCGTGCAGGAAAGCGACGATACCAAGGCAGCCGCCAAGGCCGTGCAACTGATCAACGATGGAGAAGGCGACCTTTTGATGAAAGGCCTGGTGAGCACCGACAAATACATGCGGGCCATCCTCAATAAAGAAAAAGGCTTGATGCCCGGTCCCAAGGCCATGTTGACCCATATCGCCCTGTTGCAGAATCCTTTCTATCACAAGATTTTGGTGGTGAGCGATATGGCCATCATTCCCGCTCCGGATTTGAAACAGAAAATGGCTATTTGCAATTATTTGGTTTCCACGGCCAAGCGTGTAGGTATCGAAAATCCCAAGGTGGCGGTTCTGGCCGCAACCGAGCAGGTTTCTACCGGCATGCAGGCGTGTGTCGACGGTGCTTTGATCGCCAAGATGGCCGAACGCGGTCAGATCAAGGGTTGTCAGGTTGACGGTCCGTTGGCATTGGATGTGGCTATAGACAAGGAGGCCTGCCAGATTAAGGGCGTGGGCGGTCCGGTGGCCGGAGATGCCGACTGTCTGCTGTTCCCCAACATCGAGTCGGGCAACGTGTTCTACAAGGCGCACACCAAGTTCTGCAAGGGGGAAGTGGCCGCCATGGTAGTGGGTGCCCGTGTGCCCTGTGTGCTTTCTTCGCGTGGCGACAGCATCAACACCAAATTGTACTCTATCGCTTTGGCGGCGCTCTCCTGCAAGTAGCGGCCGTCTTCGGGATCGGCGGGTTTCTGTCCGGCCGTACCGTATAGCCTGACGGACATTTCCTTTTAGGAAGGGATGTCTGTCAGGTATTTTTATTATCATTCAGGAAAGAACCGATAAGACGCGCATTGATTTATGGAAACTTTGTGGGGGCTGGCATTGTCCGTATTCACCAGTTTGTTCGCCATCGTGAATCCGGTGGTGAATATTCCCGTATTTCTGGAACTTACCTCCACCGCCGACAGGGCAACCAAGCGGCGGGTGGCCAAAAGCTCCACGTTTACGGCTTTTTGCGTTGTATTGGTGTTCCTTGTGCTGGGGAAATCCATTTTCGACTTTTTGGGCATTACCATTCCCGCTTTCCGTATTACCGGCGGCATTCTTCTTTTCTATGTGGGCTTTGAATTGCTTTCTTCCAAAAAATCCAGCATTCAGAGCACCGGCAATCCTGTGGCTTTCGACGAGAGTGTGGCTGTATCGCCTTTGGCCATTCCTATGCTGGCCGGTCCCGGCACCATCGTGGCGGCCATGAACTATACGGCCAACCAGCATTATTGGGGCATGTTGGTTATCGTGTCGGTGCTGGCGCTGGTGATGTATATCACATATCTGGCCTTTATCTATAGTGAACGCATCTTTAAATTACTGGGTACCAATATTATTACCGTTTTGGGTAAACTGATGGGGCTTATTGTGGCCATCATGGGTACCAATATGGTTTTGGACGGGATCAAGACGGCGCTGTTCTCCTAAGCCGTCGTTCGGGAGGTTTTCAACAGAAATTGTTTATAAACATTTCTTTCGGTAGAGAGGGAAAGACTTGTTTGGCGCGATAATTTTGCTAACTTTACATCGTTTTTCGGGCGTTTTGTGTTCAAATGCAACGGAATTTCCGAAAGGCAGGTGTTTAACGTCATAAAAAACCAGGGTTTATGGACAATAAGATACAGGCCCTTACCGATAAATTGTATCAGGATGGGCTCAGCAAGGGAAAGGAAGAAGGGGAGCGTTTGCTTGCCAAGGCCAAGGAAGATGCCGCGCGTATGAGGGAGGAGGCTGAAAAACAGGCCTCCGATATCGTGGAAAAGGCCCGGAAGGAGGCCGAAGACATGAAGAACAACGCGCTTACCGAAATCAAGATCACATCGCGCCAGATGCTTTCGGCCCTGCGGCAGGAAGTGGAGAACGCACTGATGAAGAAAGTGGTGGAGCCGGGGGTGCGTTCGGCCATGGAACAGCAATCCTTTATGCAGGAGCTGATGCTGAAAGCCATCGAAAGTTTCCGTCCCGACAAGCACAACGGTATGGAATTACGCTTGCTTTTGCCAGAAAGCGAACGTGAAAGATACAACGCCTTCCTCAAAGACCTTGTGGGCGGAACGCTTAAAGACAGTGTCGAGGTGGCGTTCGAATCCGACTTGCAGTGCGGTTTCCGCATCCTCAACAAACAAGGCGGATACATGCTCGATTTCACGGACGAGGCCTTTTCGGCTCTCTTTAAGGAATACGCCCGTCCCCGGATAAAACAACTCCTCTTTTAAATTTAAAAGCACCGGCGCATGAGCGGTTATTATCCCTATCTTCTGTGCGGGTTGCCGGATTTGAGTTTCGATTCGGAGCCGGAGAATTTCTCTTACGAAGATATTTACCGTCAGATATTCGAACTTCTCACGCCTTCCGACAGGAAACTGGCCGGGTTGTTTCTGGCGTTTCCCACCCATACCGAACGAATCAAGGCTTTCCTGGCGCTCGAGGATGATGATGCCAGAGCCGAATACCTGATACGGAACGAATTGCCCTCCTATCAGAAGAACTTCTTCTCGCACAGTCTTTCCTTTTTGTTGACGGGCGAGGAAGACGTACGGGTAGAGGTGTCGGAAGAAACGGAAATGCGCCTGAAACGGCTTTTGGACGAATCCTTCTATAAAGCGGTTATTTCTTGCGGCAACAGATTTGTGCGCGAATGGTTCGAATTCGACCTGGTGCTCAAGAATACCCTCGTGGCTTTCGCCGCGCGTAAACAGCAACGTTCGCCCCAAGATGAATTTCTCTATCCGGTAAAAAAGAAATTGCAGGATGGGGAAGAGCCCGAACTGATAACATGGATAAAGGAAAACATGCAGTCGGGCGATTTCGGGCTCAAACTCCGCCTTTCCTATGCCGAAGAGATGTTTGCGGCCTTGGATTTGCCCGATGTGTTCGACAGGGAGCGGGCCGTGGATCGTTTTCGTTGGAACATGGCCGAAGAGATGGTGCGGGGAAAGGATTTTCAGATAGACAAAGTGCTTTGTTACCTTTTGAAAGCCGGTATCTTGCGGCGTTGGCGGAAGATGCAGGCCGAGGAGGGACGCAGGTATCTGCAGGACGTGGTGTCCGATATGAGAAAAGTTAATCTGCAGGGAGACGCCCTTTAGGCGCGTTCCCCATAAACAGAGATAGAATGGAAAAGACGAAAGGTAAAGTTAGCGGTATCGTATCCAATTTGGTGATGGTACGCGTTGAAGGGCCTGTGGCGCAAAACGAGATTTGCTTCATCGACCTTGACGGCATAAGGCTGATGGCCGAAGTGATCAAGATTACGGGCGATACGGCCTATGTTCAGGTTTTTGAAAGCACGCGTGGTCTTAGGGTGGGGTGTCAGGTGGAGTTTGAAGGGCAGATGCTTGAGGTTACGCTCGGTCCGGGGTTGCTGTCGAGCAACTACGACGGATTGCAGAACAATCTGGCCACGATGGAAGGTGTGTTCCTTCAAAGGGGATGCTATACGGCCGCCCTCGACAGCAAGCGCAAATGGGCCTTTACCCCTTTGGTGAAGGAAGGCGACAAGGTAAAGGCCGCCGACTGGATAGGAGAGGTGAAGGAAGGGTGGTTGCCCCATAAAATCATGGTTCCCTTTAAGTATTCGGATGATTATACGGTAAAGAAAATAGCCCCTGCGGGAGAATATACCGTTGAGGAAGAAATCGCCGTGCTTGCCGACCCCAAGGGAAAGGAGCATTCCGTCAAGATGGCCCAGCGTTGGCCGGTAAAGGTTCCCATTACCTTCTACAAAGAAAAACCGCGCCCTTTCCAGGCTCTCGAAACGGGTGTGCGCGTTATCGATACGTTCAATCCCATAGCCGAAGGAGGTACGGGCTTTATTCCGGGGCCTTTCGGATCGGGAAAAACCGTATTGCAGCACGCCATCTCCAAGCAAGCCAATGTGGATGTGATTCTGATGGCCGCCTGCGGGGAACGGGCCAATGAAGTGGTGGAAATCTTCGCCGAATTTCCGCTCTTGGAAGACCCCCGTACGGGCCGTAGCCTGATGGAGCGTACCACCATCATCTGCAATACCTCCAATATGCCCGTTGCCGCCCGTGAGGCTTCGGTATATACGGCCATGACCATCGGCGAGTATTATCGGGCGATGGGGTTGCGTGTATTGCTCTTGGCCGACTCCACTTCGCGTTGGGCGCAGGCCTTGCGTGAAATGAGCAACCGTCTGGAAGAACTTCCCGGTCAGGACGCCTTCCCGATGGATTTGCCGGCCATTATTTCCGGTTTCTATGCCCGAGCCGGTTATGTGTACCTGAACAACGGAGCGTCGGGTTCCATTACCTTTATAGGGACGGTGTCTCCGGCAGGGGGAAATTTGAAGGAACCCGTAACGGAGGGTACCAAAAAGGCCGCCCGTTGCTTCTACGCCCTTTCCCAGGCCCGTGCCGACAGCAAGCGCTATCCGGCCATCGACCCTATCGACAGTTATTCCAAATACCTTGAGTATCCCGAGATCATCGAATATTTCAATGAGAAGATGGGAGAAGAATGGGTTCCGTTGGTAAACGAAGGCAAGAACTTCGTGCTCAGGGGAAAGGAAGCCTACGAACAGATAAATATCCTTGGAGATGACGGTGTGCCGGTGGCTTATCACGACCGCTACTGGAAGTCGGAGCTTATCGACTTCGTGATTCTGCAGCAGGATGCCTTCGACAAAACCGACAGCCTGTGCCCGATGGACAGGCAGAAGTATATGTTCGAAAAGGTGATGGGCATTTGCCACCGGGAATTCGACTTTGAAACCTTCGGCGAATGCGTTGATTTCTACAAAGGGCTTATCAACGCATTCAAGCAGATGAACTACACGCAGTTCAAGAGCGAGGAGTTCCATTCCTACGAACGGCAGATAGAACAAATGCTTTCCGACCGCCAAAAACACCAATAAACAGAAACCATGCAGACAAACAAAGCTTTTCAACGAATCTATACGCGTCTGGAAGCCGTTACCAAAGCTACGGTGACGGTGAGGGCGCAGGAGGTGTCGAACGATGAACTGGCCATGGTGGGCGACCGTTTGGCGCAGGTGGTGAAAATCAACGGCGACAGGGTTACCTTGCAGGTGTTTGCCGGCACGGAAGGCTTGGCCACCGACACCGAGGTCTGTTTTACCGGACGTGTGCCGGGACTCAAGGTAGGGGATGATTTGTCCGGCCGATTCTTTGATGCCTACGGAAATCCCATTGACGGCGGTGCCCGGACAGAGGGCGAATGGCGGGAGATAGGCGGCCCTTCGGTAAACCCGATGAAGCGTAAGCAGCCTTCTCAGCTTATTCCGACCGGTATTGCCGGGATCGACTTGAACAATACCTTGGTTTCAGGCCAGAAGATTCCTTTCTTCGCCGATCCGGACCAACCCTATAACCAGGTGATGTGTATGGTGGCCCTGCGTGCCAAGGTAGATAAGATAATTCTGGGCGGTATGGGCCTGACCAACGACGACTACCTCTTCTTCAAGAAGTCGTTCGAGAATGCCGGTGCGCTCGACAAAATCATCTGCTTCGTGAACACCACCGAGCAGCCTCCTGTGGAACGTTTGCTGGTGCCTGATATGGCCCTTACGGCGGCCGAGTATTTTGCCGTTGACAAAAATGAGAAGGTGTTGGTGTTGCTTACCGATATGACCCTTTATGCCGACGCGCTCAGCATCGTGAGCAACCGCATGGATCAGATTCCCTCCAAAGACAGTATGCCCGGTTCCCTTTATTCGGATCTGGCCAAGATTTACGAAAAGGCGGTGCAGCTGCCTTCCGGCGGTTCCATCACTATTCTGGCCGTAACGACCCTGAGCGGAGGCGATATCACGCACGCCATTCCCGACAACACGGGGTATATAACCGAAGGACAGCTTTTCCTGCGTAACGACAGCGATGTCAACAAAGTGATCGTGGATCCTTTCCGGTCGCTTTCACGTTTGAAACAGTTGGTGATCGGCAAACAAACCCGCGAAGACCACCCGCAGGTGATGAACGCGGCCGTGCGTCTGTACGCCGATGCGGCCAATGCCAAAACCAAGCTTGAGAACGGTTTTGAACTAAGCGACTACGATGAGCGGACCCTGGCCTTCGCCAAAGATTATTCGGCCAATATTCTGGCTATCGACATCAATATCGATACCACCGAGATGCTTGACCGTATATGGCGGATGTTTGCCGCTTATTTTACGCAGACGGAAGTGGCCATCAAGAAAGAACTGATGGACCGCTACTGGCCTCAATAACAAATAAGCGCGAGCATGGCCATAAAATTTCAATACAACAAGACTTCGCTCAATGAGCTCGACAAAAAGCTCAAGGCGCGTACGCGGGCTTTGCCCACCATAAAGAACAAGGAATCGGCCTTGCGTCTGGAGGTGAAGAAAGCCAAGGCGGATGCCGAGCGGATGGAGGCTGAATTGGCCTTGAAACTACGGGAAATGGATGGTTTCGCCCGTCTGTTTACCGAGTTCCGCCCTGATCTGATCCGTGTGGAAGACGTTCAGTTGGAACGATATAAGATTGCCGGGGTGCGTATCCCGCGTTTGAAGCATATCGATTTCCAAGAAAAATCCTATCCTCTTTTCGGTGCGCCGTTATGGTACGCCGATGGTCTGGGTTTGCTTAAGGACTTGGTGCGTATCGGCATTGAAAGCGAGATCTATACCTATAAGATGCAGCTTTTGGATACCGCCCGGAAGAAAACCACCCAGAAGGTGAACCTTTATGAAAAGGTGCAGATTCCGGGCTACAACGAGGCGATTCGCAAAATCAAGCGTTTTATCGAGGATGAGGAGAATCTGGCCAAGTCGGCACAGAAGATTGTTAAAAACCGTCATGCACAGGAGGCTGAATTATGATAGTACCCATGACAAGTTATTCCATTGTGGTTCATCACCGCGACTTTGCCTCTTTTATGGAGCGGTTGCAGGAGAAGGGCCTTTTGGATATACGGCAGAACGAAGTGTATGAGGAAAAGTCCGATGAGGAATTTTATCCCGTCCTTCAACGAACCGAAAAGGTATTGCAGGCCATGAAGCCCTGGGCGAAGAAAGCCAGGTCGGAAAAACATGCACCAGTGGCGGTTCATGAAGAGAACACGCATCCTGAAAGATTACTGGAGGAGTGTGAGGCGGCTTTGTCGGACTGGCGGTATAATGCCGGTCGCCTGCAGGAATTGGAAGAGAAATGCAGGCAGGCAAAGTTATGGGGCGAGTTTGATGTTGAGAGGATAGAGCGGCTTCGTGCCGAAACGGGGCTTCAGTTGGTGGCGGCCAAGACTTCGGAGAAGAATGTGCCCGATAAGGATGCTTTTCAGGCCCAATTTCCCGTATCGGTGGTGGCCCGCCTTGCCGGGGAAGTGTATTTTATCTGGGTGTCCGATGCGGCCCGGACGCTTTCTTCCGAAAGCCTCTCCGCGCAGGCCGGATTTCAGATAAACATGTTGACCTTGCCCTCCAAGCCGTTTTCGGCGCTTGAAAAAGAATACGGAGCTGTAAAGGAAGAATACGAGGAAAATCAGAGGCAACTGGGCCTCTTCGCCCTTCGGCTTGATATATTGAAGCGGTACAAGGCCGACAGGATGAACAGGCTTTCCTATAAGACAGTTTCCCGCAACGTGCCTCGTCAGGCCGAAGGTACACTGATGCTGATAGAAGGATTCCTGCCTACCGAACGGTGTGCGGAGTTCGATGCTTTTTTGGAAAGCGAGCAGGTGGTATATCGGTCGATAGAAGCCGATAGGCTGCCTGACGAAGATACGCCCCGTATTCCGGTTCTGTTGCGCAACAACCGTTTTGCCCGGCTGTTTGAACCCATCACGAACCTGTTTTCCTTGCCTAACTATAGGGAGTTGGATTTGACGCCGATGCTGGCTCCGTTCTTTATGGCGTTTTTCGGTTTCTGTCTGGGGGATGCCGGCTACGGGCTGTTGCTGATGGGAGCGGCTCTTTTTATCGTCAAGAAATACCCTGCGGCCAAAGCCTACGGTTGGCTTACGTTTTGGTTCGGACTGGCTACGGTGGTGTTCGGTTCGCTTTCGGGTACTTTTTTCGGCATCAGTCTGGTCAATATCGAGGCTTTGGGGCGGTTGAGGTCGTATATATTCGACAGCAACAAGATGATGACGCTTTCGTTGGTGATTGGCGGTGTGCAGATATTGTTCGGAATGTTGATGAACGTGATTCGCATCACCAAGATGAAGGGTTTCAGGTACGCCCTTCATAAAGTAGGCTGGCTGGCGGTGATTGTATGCGGCGGTGTGCTGGTGGGCGCTCCGATGCTGGGTCTGCTTCTGCCGTCTGTCGTTGTTTATCTGCTGGAGGCCTTGGTGATATTGGGGGCCGTTTTGGCGCTGTTCTACAACAATCCCGACAAGAATCCGTTGTTCAATGTAGGTCTGGGGTTGTGGGATACCTACAATACGGCTACGGGGCTGGTAGGTGATTTGCTTTCCTATATCCGTTTGTTCGCCCTGGGGCTTACGGGCGGTATCTTGGGCTCGGTATTCAACACCTTGGCGCTGGATGCGGCCAACGGAGTAGGCGTGCCGGTGGTGAGTCAGCTCATCATGCTTTTTATCCTGCTCTTCGGGCATAGTCTGAATCTGGCACTCTGCGTGTTGGGTTCTGTGGTGCATCCTTTGAGGCTCACTTTTGTGGAGTTCTACAAGAATGCCGGTTTCGCAGGTGGTGGAAAGGCATATAATCCATTTAAAATAAATTAGTTAATAATAAATAGTAATAATCAATAATTAAAAAATAACGATTATGGAACCTGTTGTTTTAGCATACCTTGGAATAGCTGTGATGGTTATCCTTTCGGGTATAGGAAGCGCGTATGGCGTGTCAATCAGTGGTAGCGCCACCTTGGGAGCATTGAAGAAAAAACCGGATGCGCTGGGTTCGTGCATCGCTTTGAGCGCGTTGCCGGCTACCCAGGGGTTGTATGGTTTTGTAGGCTTCTTCTTGACCTACACCAAAATCACGGCGGAAATTTCTTGGTTTCAAGCCTCGGCCGTATTCGGTGCCGGTTTGGCCTTGGGATGTGTGGCGCTGTTGTCGGCTATCCGTCAGTCGAAGATTTGCGCCGATGGTATCAACGGTATCGGCGGTGGACACAACTTGTTCAGCAGCACCATGATTTTGGCCGTATTCCCCGAGTTGTACGCCATTATCGCCTTGTTGGTAACCATTTTGATTGGCGGCACCTTGTAGTTTTTGCGCGCAAGTTTTTGCGTGGATAAGAATCCCCGGTCCGTGAAATGGCCTCAGAAAGTTGAAAACAGAATTCCCCCAAACATCACGGGCAAGGAATACCGTGGCTTGTATGGTGTTCCTATACCAGAACCCCGAGGGGTGTACTCAGGAGGGAGGCCGATTCGGCCAACATCCGGGTGTTGCGGATGATCAGTCAGACCGATAGGGCGAA
>CAMWNM010000043.1 GCA_947175635.1 uncultured Bacteroidales bacterium
AGCCGAGCGCAGAAGCAAACCTTGGTTTGATTCTGCGCCAGGCCGGAGTATCTTCGGCGTCAGCAAAAGATACGAAAAGCCGAGCGCGGGGATTTATTCCCACTCGATGGTGGCCGGCGGTTTGGAACTGATGTCGTACACCACGCGGTTCACACCACGAACCTTATTGATGATTTCGTTGCTGATCCTGCCCAGGAAGTCGAAAGGAAGACGGCTCCAGTCGGCGGTCATACCATCGGTGGAGTTGACCGCACGCAGGGCCACCGCCTGCTCGTATGTGCGTTCGTCGCCCATTACGCCTACCGACTGCACCGGAAGCAAGATGGCACCGGCCTGCCATACCTTGTCGTATAGACCAGCCTCCCGCAGTCCGTTCACATAGATCGCATCCACTTCCTGCAGTACCGCCACTTTCTCGGCGGTGATTTCTCCCAGAATGCGGATACCCAGGCCCGGACCCGGGAAAGGATGACGGTTGAGCAACCTGTCGGGCAATCCCACGCTGTGCCCTACCCGCCGTACCTCGTCTTTGAAAAGCGATCGGAGCGGTTCCACTACCTTGAGGTTCATCTTTTCAGGCAGCCCGCCCACATTGTGATGCGACTTGATGGTTTGCGAAGGTCCCTTTACAGGCGCCGACTCGATTACATCGGGGTAGATGGTGCCTTGCGCCAGAAAACGGGCGTTTCCAAATTTCTTGGCTTCGTTCTCGAACACATCGATAAAGGTTTTTCCAATCGCCTTGCGTTTGGCCTCGGGTTCGGTAAGCCCTTTCAGCGCCTGATAGAAAAGAGCGGCGGCCTGTACCCCGGTTACCTCGATATCCATCCCCTTGAACGACTGCAGCACATCATCGAATTCGTTTTTTCGCAACAGACCGTTGTCTACAAAAATACAGTGCAGACGTTTGCCTATGGCCTTGTGCAGCAACACCGCCGCCACGCTCGAATCCACGCCGCCCGAAAGCCCCAGAATCACTTCCTCGTTGCCAATCTGCCTGCGGAGATCTTCCACACAGGCTTTCACGAAATTGTCGGGCGTCCAGTCCGCCTTACAACCGCATATGTCGATAAGGAAGTTCTTCAGAATTGTGAAACCATCGGAGGAGTGGTATACTTCAGGATGAAACTGGAGCGCGAAAGTGGGTTCTCCGGAGAGGCTGTAGCCGCAGGCTTTCACATTTTCCGTACTGCAGGTGATATGAAAGTTGTCGGGATATTCCAAAATTGTGTCTCCGTGCGACATCCATACCTGACTTCCCGCAGGAACGCCTTTGAAAAGCGCACATTCGGTATCGATATAAGACAGGTTTGCCCGTCCGTATTCGCGGCTGCCGGAAGAGGCCACCTTGCCGCCTTCCATATGTACGAGCAGTTGGGCTCCATAACATACCGCCAATACGGGAACTTTTCCCCGAATCGCGCTCAGATCGGGCTTCGGTGCATCGGGATCGTTTACCGAATAGGGACTTCCCGAGAGTATCACCCCTTTCACATCGGGGGTGAGGGAAGGAATGTGATGATAGGGATAAATCTCGCAGTAGATATTGTTTTCGCGTACTTTTCGTGCAATCAGCTGTGTGTATTGCGATCCGAAATCCAAGATGAGAATGTTTTCCTGCATGAGTGGCGGTTTTGGCGCAAATTTACACTAAATAACGCGCTTTCCCTTGCCGATTTTTCTTTTTCGGAAACTATTTACCAACAAGGGGGAGTTGTAGTTCCCTGCGGTTCCCGGCAAGGTCTTCGGTGTTGATGATTAAGGTGTATTGTTTGCCTCGGAGTGGCGTGAACACGCCCCGGTTGTGCGTTTTGAAGTAAGGGGTGTGCGTTTGTCCGGGTTCGAGCCATGATTTTTCAAGGCGTTTGCCTGTTTTTTGATAAAAAGGCAGGTCGATATGCCTGTTCAGTTCTTTGAATACGGCAATGGGCAGGCGGTTGAGTTCGTAGGCGGCCAGTGTGTCCTGATGTTTGCTGTCTTCGTGCCGTACGACAAACGAGAGTCTGTACAGTCCGTAATGGAAAGGCATGCGGTGAATCGAATCGAGGGCGCAAATGCCGAAAGCGGATGCGGTATGAAGAAACAAGGTGTCGGGCAGGCATCCGGCACGGAAATAGGAGGATTTCCAAGACAGGCTGTCGGCCTTGGTGAAAAGCGTGAGGAAAGGCGGTTCCTTGGAAGATGCCGTGTCGGATAGACGGGCAAGGAGCGCCGATATGGAATCATATTCCCGTTGCAGGATTTTTTCCATTTGGTAGTCTAATGCAGGGGCATCCATAAAGGCTTGGCGTCGGGCGGAATCAAGGTTGAAAAGGGAGAGTTGCGTTAGGGCGGAATCTACCTGGATGATTTTTGTATAGAGTGCCAGATAGAGCAGGTTGGGGGCGGCCGAATCGCTGATGAAAAGCCCGTTGCAGGCCGGATTGAGCCGGAAAGAGTCGCGGATGATTTCAAAGTGCAGGTGCGGGCCGCCCGAGGAACCGGTGTTGCCGGAAAGGGCAATGGGTTTCTTGCCTGTTGTCCTGATATGCAGATCGGGAAGGTCCACTTCATAGTTTCTGATCTGTTTCTGCGCTTTTTTCACCAGTTTCCTGACAGGGGGCGCGAATTGCGAAAGATGGGCGTAGAGCGTGATGTCGCCGTTGCTGTGTCTTACATAGAGACATTTGCCGTAAGAGACCTTGGATACATTGGCGCGGATAATTTCTCCCGGAGCTGCGCTATAAACGCGGATTCCTTCCCGTTGTCGGGTTCTGAAATCCAATCCGCCGTGGAAATGTGCGGTGCGCAGTTCCGCAAAAGAACCCGAAATCTCGGGAGGAATCCTGAGCGGATAGGCGAACACCACCGAATCGCGTTTCCTCTCTTTGGGTTTGGCTGCCGCATGGCAATATAAAAGGGCTGTCAGAAGCCACAGGGAGAAGGAAAGGAATGTTTTGAAAGAGGGTGTTTTCATGCAGGATCGCCTAATGTATCCGTTTGAGGGTTTTTTCAAGACGGTCGTTGATTTCGGGATGGTAATTCTTTTGCCGTAGATAGCCGTGTAAGAAACGGGCTTGTTCCAGATCTTTTGTCTCTATGCAGTAACGCAGCCAGATCTGGATACTCTGCAAATCGCCGCCGGCCGAAAGACGGCTGAACAGCGAAGGGGCGGAGGGCGTATAGGGTTTCAGCCCCAATCGGCGGTAAAGGGAATCGGAAGCAAGGTAGAGCTTGATGAACCCGAGTGTATCGGAATCATGGTTCAGGCAATGGAAGGCTGAGTCCAGACTTCGGGCATAGAGATGCCAACAGTCTAGGATATGGTGCATTTCTTCCGATTTCCGGGACGGTCGTTTGCATGCGGCATATTCGGGTAAACGGTAAAGGAGCAGCAGCGTGTCGAGTTGCACGACATTACGGGCGGCCAGATGGAGGTTGCCGTAAGAGGCCTGACGGTAAAATTCGGCTTCGGATCCTTCAATGGATTTAAGCAGGGCTTCGCAGGCGTTTTCCTGTTTTTTTAGTTGATAACGTTGCAGCATCTGTTGCATTTGGGTCATCATACCCACTTCTTCGGGATGGTTGACTTTGAAATTGCCGAACCATGCGGAGGCACGCAGATAAAGGCTGTCGGCCAAAGCGGGATTATGGGTCCAGAGATGGTAGATGGCTTTGTTTACGAGCTGTTCGATGGCAAGCGCCAAGGTGGAGCGGTACAGCGTATCGCACTCTTGGCCGGCTGTGATACGATAGCGTTTTTTAAGTTCAAGGGCGCGTCCGGTCCAAGCGAAAGCCTCTTCGAAATCGCGCTGGGCGTTGAAATAATGGGCCTGCTCCATGGCCAGGTTGAACTCCTTCTGGGCTTGTTGCGGTTTCAGGGCAGGAGCGGAGGCTACGGTGGATTGCGAACCGGCACGCATCGACACGAACCCGGTGGCGGGTTTTTCGGGGATTGTACCGGTATCCGGACTGTTCAGCAGACTTATGTCGGCGGCGATATCGTTATCGGCGTTGTAGTTGGAACTCAATTCAACCACCAGACCTGTTTTGTGTACGATAGAATCGACCAAAGCGTGATAATAGGCTTTTTCGGCAAAGTCGGACAATGCGGCGAAACGGAGATATTGATCGGCGATCTGGTCAAGCAGATCCAGGGCCTGATTCACTCCGTTCATGTGCGCTTCGTTTTCCACATAATAATCGTGTGCCCGCAGGGCGTACTTCTGTGCCAGCTGATATTGTTTCTGGAAAAAAGCTTTTTGCGCCACTTCGCAATGGGAGCGGAAAATACCTTGATGGGCGAGATTCTCGAGCGTTTTCTCTTTATAGGGTATGTAACGGATAGGAAAACCAGGCTGGCAATAGGCATGTAGCAGCAGGCAGAGATCCAAGGCATCGCGGTATTGTCTGCCGGCAATCAGCTTCTCTGTTTCCTCCAAAAGCGAGATATAGACCGTTTGTGCCATTTGGCGAATGCGGGAGGGGTAGGAACACTCTTGCAGAACGGTGTTGAGATAACGCAGGATTGTCTGGGCATTGCGCTTCCGTTTAAGCAGATTATTCAGCTTGAATACAACCGCGCGGTCAAAAAAGCGGTTGTGCAGCAATGCTTTTTCAATGGCGTTTTCGGCTGCCTCCCAATCGGGGACAGGCTGATTGAGGGCTTGCAGGGCCTGTATGTAATAGAGACTGTCGATATGACCCCGCATAAAGTCCATGCAGGCTCTTTTTTGTTGCATGAGCGCGGTCAGATGGACGGGGATGGCTTTGTTTTGGGCCGCGTAGGCGCGGAAGATATCCGATTCCAGGTCGCTGAGCTGGCAATCGGAAACCGGCAGTATTTCAAGCGGAGCGAAGCGTAGGGCGTTCAATTTCTCCGTCCATGCGTCGGGATCGGGCAGGGACTGCGCCCAAACAGGTACGGAAAGCCATCTCAGGCCGAGAATCCCCAAAAAAGCTATGAAAAGACGGATACGTCGGGCGGTTGGCAGGGAAAAAGTCAACATTTTTCTTTATCGTTTTGGGCGGAGGGCCGACACGCGTAGGCTTCTATGATGCGGGCTACCAAGCGGTGGCGAACCACATCTTTTCCGGTAAGTTCCACAAATGAAATTTCGGGGATATCGCGCAGGATTTTCTGAGCTTGCAATAAGCCGGAATTTTGGCGGAAAGGCAAATCCACTTGCGTTACGTCTCCGGTAATCACGAACTTGGCGTTTTTCCCCATACGGGTCAAAAACATCTTCATCTGGCTTTCGGTGGTGTTTTGGGCTTCGTCAAGAATCACAAAAGCGTGGTCGAGCGTGCGGCCGCGCATAAAGGCCAGCGGTGCGATTTCAATAGTGGATTCCTCAAGCAGGGTAAGCAGTTTGCGATAGGGAATCATATCGCGCAATGCATCGTAGAGGGGCTGCATATAAGGATCCAGTTTCTCTTTCATGTCGCCGGGTAGGAAACCGAGGTTTTCGCCCGCTTCCACGGCGGGCCGGGTCAGGATGATACGCTTCACCTCCTTTTCTTTCAAGGCTTTTACAGCCAAGGCAACCGCCGTGTAGGTTTTCCCTGATCCGGCCGGGCCGATGGCGAAAACCATGTCGTTTTTCTGCACGGCTGTTACCAGCTTGTGCTGATTGGGCGTAAGGGCGCGTATCGGTTTACCGTTCACGCCCATCAGGATGAGCGGGGAACCAGCGGGAAGCGGTGGTTCGCAGGCAGATGCAGTAGGATTTTCGGCCTCGCCCATGATGTCGTCTATATCATTTTCGCTGAGACGGTTGAAGCGTTCGAAATGAAAGAGGAGGAGCTTGATTTTCTTTTCGAAATCGGCCAGGTGCCCGGCATCTCCCGCCGCCTTGATCAAATCCCCGCGCAGAACGATGTTCAGCTGGGGAAAAAAACGGCGGACACGGTTCAGTTTTTCTTCTTCGAGTCCGAAAACGTCGATAGGATGGTGGGGGGCGGTCTCTATGTAAATTTCGCTCATAAAATGCTTTTCTGCCGGAGTGTCCGAAACACCTTGCCGGCATCTCGATTCTTTCAGCGTTCAAAGGTATATCTTTTTGACTTATCTTAAGGCTATCGCCGTCCTCATATACCTTCACGGACGCATCCTTTGTCCGCTAAAGGTATATCTTTTTGAGGTATGTTGTGAAACGGACCGTCCTCATATACCTTCACGGGCGCTCCCTGTGCCCGCTAAAGGTATATCTTTTTGACTTTTTGACTTATCTTAAGGCTATCGCCGTCTTCATATACCTTCACGGGCGGTACCTGTGCCCGCTAAAGGTATATCTTTTTGAGGTATGTTGTGGAGAAGTCAGTCCTCATATACCTTCACGGGCGGTACCTGTGCCCGTAAAGGTATATATTTTCGCGGAAATTGGTAACTTTGGAGCGTTTAACGCCGTATTCAGGAAAGGAATCCGGCATAAGGAAATATGGGACTGCAAACGGTAACATTGTTGAGCGACTGGGGACTGGCCGACTACTACCTGGGGGTGGTGAAGGCCAAGCTGTATGCGTATATCCCCGATGTCCGTATCGTGGATATATCGCACAGGGTTCCGCGGGACGATATCTATACGGCGGCCTACATGATGCTCAATGCCTATCCCTATTTCACGCAAAACACCATCCATATCATCGGCGTGAACGGCATCGCCTCCCCCCAGACGCCGCATGTGGTGGTACGTTTCGAGAATCAATGGTTTATCGGAGCCGATAACGGTTTTTTTTCAGCCTTGCAGATGCTGACCGGAAAAAGTCTGCAGGAAGTGTACGAAATAAATCTTTGGCAGGAAACGGATACCTTTACCTTTCCAGGGCGGGATCTTTTCCCCAAGACGGCGGCCATGCTGGCAGCCCGTTGTCCCATGTCCGAAATAGGCACTCCGGTTACGCTGAATTTGAAAACCCTCAATTATGTGAGCGCGCAAAAGTTGCCTGAAAAAGACCGCGCCGGCCGGCAGATCGGTCTTAGAATCTCGGGACGGGCCCTTTATGTGGACTCTTTCGGCAATATCTGCACCAATATCACGCGCAGCCTTTACGACAGCTGCAATCGGGAATATCCGGTCAAGGAACTCTACATTGTCGGGCACAGAATACCCTTCAGGTTATCGAAGGCTTATATGGATGTGGAGGAAGGGGATATAGCCTGCATCTTTTTGGAGAACGGTTTCTTGGAAATTTCCGTGAACCGGGGTTTCGCTTCCGATTATATGGGGGTGGACAGGCCTACCTACAACAATGACGACACGCCCGGTATCGAAGGGGCGCTTTCGATCCGGATGGACGAAGTGAGAAAAAGTCCGATAACCCTTATTTTCGGTAATACGAATCAATAAAAGATGCGTTCTCTGCTTGCAAAGGAAATACGGTTGTTTTTTTCAGGCCCCTTGGCATATCTGATACTGCTTGTATTTTTCGTTGTCAACGCCCTTATGCTGTTTGTGCTACCTACCGAATACAATCTGTTTGATTCGGGATATGCCGCATTGGATCCGTTTTTCGCCTGGACACCCCTCGTGTTCCTCTTTTTGATTCCGGCGCTTTGTATGCGAGGGTTCGCCGAAGAAAAGAAAAGCGGCACGATAGAACTCCTGTTTACCCGCCCACTGTCCGATTTCCAGATAGTGTGGGCCAAGTACAGCGCGGGATTTCTGCTTATGGCCGTGAGTCTTTTGCCGGCTTTTCTTTATCTCCATACGGTTTCGGTTTTGGCATCCCCTGCCGGCAACGTGGATATGGGGGCCTTCTGGGGTGCGTTCATGGGGTTGTTGCTGTTGGGTGCGGCCTTTATAGCCGTTTGCGTGTTCATGTCTTCCCTTACTGAAAATCAGGTGGTGGCTTTTGTGTTGTCGGTGGCGGCCTGCACATTTCTTTACCGGGGTTTCGATCTGGTGGGGGCCATGTTGCACGAAGGCAGTCTGAGCATAGGCATCTCGCGCATGGGGATCCGGCAACATTATTCGGCTTTGAGCCGAGGGGTGATCGATATGCGCGACGTGGCTTACTATCTCTCTCTTACCGCATTGTTCATCGGGCTTACGGTGTGGAATATCGGCCGACGGAAAAATACCCCGCCGCACACATACCTGTGGGCATTGGCGGTAATTGTCGTGCTTGACGTGGCGGCGGTGCTGTTGCCGTGCCGTCTCGACCTTACCTCCGACCGCCGCTACACGCTCATGCCCGTTACCAAGGAAATACTCCGCGGCAACGATCAGCCGGTGTATGTGAAGGTTTACCTTACAGGCAACCTTCCCTCCGGCTTCAAACGTCTGGAACGTTCGGTAAAGGAAACCTTGGATGAATTCCTCATCTATCACCCTTCCCTCCGCTACGAGTTTACCGACATCTACGCCGTCGAAGACGAAAACGTCCGTCAGGAACTGATGCAGGAACTGGCCCTTAAGGGCATTCGTCCCACCCAGTTGGAAGTGAAGACAAAGGAAGGGCTTACCCGTCGTCTGGTATTTCCGGCCGCCGAATTGCGGGCCGGCGGAAAATCGGTATCGGTGGGGTTGCTTACCGAGCAATTGGGACGTGGGGCGGAAGAAACGCTCAACAATTCGATAGAAAACATAGAACTGCAACTGGCCAACGCCGTGCGAGCCCTTTTTGACCCTGCACCCGCATCAGTGGCGTTTTTGGAGGGAAACGGCGAACTGTCTTACAGCCAGACCTTTTCTTTGGGCAACGCCCTCAGCGCTTTCTACCGTACCTCGCGCGTCGAGTTGCGGCCCGATATGGAATCTTTGCTGCAAAAAGACAGTGCGGATGGTTGGAAAACCCGTTATGAAGCTGTGATTGTGGCCCGGCCCGTGCATCGTTTTTCGGAAGAACAGAAAGCCGTATTGGATCAATACCTGATGTATGGCGGCCGTATTCTGTGGCTGGTGGATGCCGGCGATGGCTCTTTGGATTCGCTCAAAGGCCGGTCGATGCACGATGCGATACCCTACGATCTGAATCTGGAGGATATGTTTTTCCGTTACGGTTTCCGTTTGCGGCCCGAAATGATTCTGGACCGCAATGCCGCGCCTTCGCCCGTGGTGACAGGTTATATGGGGCAGCAGCCGATAATGGAGTATATGCCCAACTATTATTGTCCGGTGGTGGAGGCAGGTGTGCCGGCGGACGGTCCTGCGGAGACGATAGGCAAGGGGGTGGGGCCGATACGCCTGCAGGTAGCGGCGGCTTTCGACACGATCGAAAACAGCTTGGAGAAGACCGTGTTGCTGCAAACATCCCCCTATTCGTACAAGATTCGTCTGCCGCACGCCATGTCTGCCGATTTGATGCGCCATAACCCCGACCTGCGTCGTTTTACCCAAGGCAGACAAACGGTGGCTCTGCTGCTGGAGGGCAATTTTGCTTCCGCCTATCCTTTGGTGCGGCCTGCGGCACGGCATGAGGCGGATTTTGTCTTTCGGAGGCAAAGTGTTTTTACAGCGATGGTGGCGGTGAGCGACGGCGATGTGGCGCGCAACGACCTTTTGCCCGACGGCCAGGCGTTGCCCTTGGGCTTTGACCGTTACACGAGGCAGATGTACGGCAACGGCGACTTTTTAGTCAACGCCGTGCATTATCTTACAGGACATACGCGGTGGATAGAGCTTAAGCCGCGTACGGTGCGTTTGCGGTTGCTCGACAAAGCGCGCCTTGAAAAAACAAGAAAACGCTATACCGTGCTCAATTTCGCCCTTCCGATAGGATGTGTGTTGGGATTCGGCTTTGTTTTCATGGCGGCGCGTAAACGAAAATACACGGGCCGATGAAAGCCGGTATACAGAACGGAAGGGCGGGGGCTGCCGGCCACCGCCGCCTATGGAGATACACGATGGGGGCGTTTGCGGGTGTGCTGTTGCTTCTTCTGGTGTTTGTGGCCGGCAGCCGCCGCGCCGGCAGACTGAACGAGCCCACCTTGTCGGGTTCACGTCTGGCGGCCGTAAACGAGATAGAGATAAGGATGGCGGACGGTGTCTTCGTGCGTCTGAACAAGGATGGGGCCGGGCAGTGGCGGGCTGTTTGCGAACAGGGAACTTTTGAGCCGGACGCTTCGCGGATAGAAGACCTGCTTGCGGTGTTCAATCTTTGGGAAATCGCGTTTATCCCCACCGACAGTCAGGCTTCCGCTTGGCGGGAAATGATGGAGAAAGAGGGCGGATATGTGCGTTTGCAGGCCGGGATCAGAACGTTTGTCAAGTTGCAGTTTGTCTATAGGGAGTCTCTTTTTATGGTGCGGCAGGGCCGGCATTTTTATGCCATGCAGTCGCCTTGGCAACCGGCCTCGTGGCCCAAGCTCTTTGCCGCGGAATCCGGAGCCTGGCAGAGCCGGGCGGTATGGGATTTGGATTATTTGCAGATACAGAGGGTGAAGGTACGCTATGCGGGAGCGGACAGTCTTTCATACTGCCTGAAACGTCTGGATGACGGAACTTTCCGCATAGACGATGCGGCGGGCGTGTCGGATACGGTCGATGCGGCTGTGGCCCGGGCCTATCTTGCCGCTTTCAAGGGGGTGTATTTCGATGCTTCTTCTTTGCGGACAGTCCGGGGAAAACCGCTTTACGATATCGAAGTGGAGGCCGGAGACGGGCGGTTTTTCGCGCTTTCGGTCTTCGAGAAACAGACGGAGGAGGGATTGCCCGATCTGTTCAAGGCTGTGGTGGTGAGGCCCCGTCAAACCGCCGCCGATACGGTGGAACTTTCTTATGCCGTTCTGGACAAGATGGCCAAGACGCGCGATTGGTTTTATGTAAGGTGATGCTTTGCGGGCGGAACATGTTTTCGGGAGAAAGGTCTGTGTCGGTCGGATGAAGGCAAAAAAGGGCGAAGGCGCATTGTCCGTAGATCATGGAAAACTAACCGGATGTCAAGGTTTGCCGTGTGTGTTTCCGAGCGCTTTTTTCACGATAAAATTGCGTATATTTGTGCGCGTTTTTAAAGCATGAACACAGAAGGCGTTCTGACGGGCGGTTCCGATGGATGGGCGGGGTTGAAAACTCGCGAAAGACGGCAGGATGTCTCTAAAAAACAATGATATGAGATTTATAGTGAACAGCCATTTGCTTTTGGAGAATCTTCAGAGCATAAGCGGTCTTTTGGTGGAAAACAAGGCATTGCCTATCTTGGAAAAATGCCTCTTCAAGGTGAGCGGCAACACGCTTACCATGGTGGCTTCCGATTCGGAATCGATTGCCGTGGTGGATTTGGCCCTTGAGGAAGTGGCCGGAGAAGGTGCGGTGGCCGTACCTGCCCGTTCCTTGATGGACACACTGAAAACCTTGCCGGATATTCCTTTGGTTTTCAATATCGATACGGAAACCTCGGGGATTGATTTTTCGGCCGGGACAGGGCAGTTCAAGCTTACGGGCGAACCGGCCGACACCTATCCCGAAATTCCGGAGATGAACAGCGGAAATGTAACGGCCCGCATATCGTCCGATATTTTTGTACGTGCCATTTCCAAGACGGTTTTCGCCACCGGCAACGATCAACTGCGGGCGGCCATGTGCGGGGTCTTGTTCGAGATGAAGCCGGCCGGCATGACTTTTGTGGCCACCGACGCCCATAAACTGGTGCGCTATCGCCGTACCGACGTTACCTCCGGAGCCGATGCCTCTTTCGTGGTGCCCAAAAAGGCCTTGATGTTGCTCAAGAATATCCTCTCGGTACGCAAGGATGCGGTAGAGGTGGAAATGGACGCCACGGAAAAGAACGTGTTCTTCCGTTTTGAAAACGTACGTATCAGCTGCCGTTTGGTTGATGGCAGATATCCCAATTACGAAGCCGTTATACCTACCGAAAATCCCAATAAACTGGTGATTTCGCGCTCCTCTTTCCTCAATTGCG
The DNA here is from genome assembly GCA_947175635.1 of uncultured Bacteroidales bacterium. GTDB lineage: Bacteria > Bacteroidota > Bacteroidia > Bacteroidales > P3 > Pullibacteroides. The sequence goes on from CAMWNM010000043.1 coordinate 11,842, forward strand.
TGAAACGTATCTGCATCTTCGCCAGCAAGGCTATGCCTCAGGCCCGCCTTACGATGAGCGGCGGCAGCGAGGTGTTGGTTTCCGCCGAAGATGTGGAGAACGCCAATGCCGCCAAGGAACGGATCTCGTGCCAATATGAGGGAGAGCCCATGGAGATCGGATTCAACGCCCGTTATTTCCTGGAGATGCTGAACAACATCGAATCCGAAGACGTATGTCTCGAAATGTCGGTTCCCAACCGTGCCGGTTTGATTGTTCCGGTAGGCGGAGGAAACGAAAACGAGGATATACTGATGCTGGTGATGCCCGTGATGCTTTAACGGATAGAGAAAACCTGTAAAAAATTAAAATATATGGCAAAATTCAAAGGTTCAATCGTTGTGGACAAGGAAAGATGCAAAGGTTGCGGAATCTGCGTGTCGATTTGTCCCAACAAGACGCTCGGAATGTCGAAAGAAGTGAACGGCAAAGGTTACAACTTTGCGGTTATGGTGGCTGAAGAAACTTGCGTAGGCTGCGCTTCTTGCGGCAGAATCTGCCCTGACGGCGTCATTACCGTGTACAGGGCAAAAGAAGACTAAGGCAGACGCCTTGGCCAGATACGTTTGATAGGCGCGGCTGAAGAAGCCGGGGCAGATTAAGCGTTGAATGAATTTGAAACAAACTAAAAAAGAAAACAAAATGGAAGACTTGCGGTTAATGAAAGGAAACGAGGCTTTCGCTGAAGCGGCTATCCGTGCAGGATGCGACGGCTACTTCGGTTATCCCATTACGCCCCAATCGGAAGTAATGGAGTACCTCATGAAGGAAAGACCTGAAAACAGGACCGGTATGGTTGTTTTGCAGGCCGAAAGTGAAGTTTCGTCTATCAATATGGTATATGCCGGAGCCGGTTGCGGCAAGAAGGTGATGACCTCTACCTCCAGCCCCGGATACAGCTTGATGCAGGAAGGTATTTCCTATATTGCGGCTGCCGAACTGCCCTGTGTGGTATTGAACGTGGTGCGCGGCGGTCCGGGTCTGGGTACGATACAACCTTCTCAGAGTGACTATTTCCAGGCCACCAAGGGCGGCGGTCACGGTGATTACCGTTTGATCGTATTGGCTCCTTCGTCGGTGCAGGAAATGGCGGATTTCGTGCCGATGGGTTTCGATTTGGCTTTCAAATACCGTAATCCGGTATTGGTGTTGGCCGACGGAGTTATCGGACAAACGATGGAAAAGGTGGTTCTCCAACCGCAACGCCCCCGTCTTACCGAAGAGGAAATCCGTAAGAACACGCCTTGGGCAACGGTGGGCAAAAGCATCGACAGGGAACACAATATCGTAACGTCTTTGGACTTGCAGGCCGCCAGCCAGGAAAAACACGTGCTGCACCTGCAGGAAAAATACCGTGAGATCGAAGCGGCCGAATCCCGTTGCGAGATGATCAAATGCGAAGACGCCGATTATGTTCTGGTGGCTTACGGTTCTTCGGCCCGTATCTGCCAGAAAGCGGTAGACTTGCTCCGAGCCAAGGGGGTGAAAGTAGGACTTCTCCGCCCCATTACCTTGTGGCCTTTCCCCTCGAAAGAAGTGAAGGAACTGGCTACCCGTGTGAAAGGTTTCATGTCGGTTGAAATGAGCTTGGGCCAGATGGTGGAAGATGTGAAACTGGCGGTGGAAGGAAAAGTTAAAGTGGAGTTCTTCGGTCGTTGCGGCGGTATCGTTCCCGCGCCCGAAGAAGTTGTTCACGCGGTAGAAACCAAATTATTATAGGAGGAAGTTTGTATGTCATCAAATATATGTACACCCGAAAACCTGGTTTACAAAAAGACCTCTCTACTCACTGACAAGGTGATGCATTACTGTCCCGGTTGCGGTCACGGCACTATTCACCGTGCACTCATGGAGGTGGTGGACGAGATGGGGCTTCAAGACAAGACTATCGGTATCGCGCCGGTAGGATGCTCGGTTCTTGCATACGACTATATGAACATAGACATGCAGGAAGCTGCCCACGGACGTGCGCCGGCGGTGGCTACGGCCATCAAGCGGCTTATGCCCGAAAAATTCGTTTTCACCTATCAGGGTGACGGCGACTTGGCGGCCATCGGTACGGCTGAAACCATTCACTGCTGTAACCGTGGCGAGAATATCCTCATGGTGTTCGTTAACAATGCCATCTACGGCATGACCGGCGGTCAGATGGCGCCTACCACCTTGGAAGGCATGAAAACCGCCACCTCGCCCTACGGACGCGATGTAGAGAAGGTGGGTTGGCCTTTGCGCATCACCGAAATGGTGGCCCAGCTCAACGGTGTATGGAGCGCATCCCGCCACACGGTTCACACCCCGGCTGCCGTTATGAAACTGAAGAAAGCCTTGAAGAAAGGTATCGAAGATTCGATGGCCGGCAAGGGCACCTGCTTTGTGGAAGTCTGCTCCTCCTGCAACTCGGGTTGGAAAATGAGTCCGGTGGAAGCCAACAAATGGATGGCCGAACACGTTTTGGAATACTTCGTACCCGGCGACATTAAAGTTGACGGTAAAATGGTTAGATAAAATTTCCGGCAAGGGGGGCGTGCGGCGAAGTACGCGCCGGAACCTTGCCGGAATTAAAATTTAAAGAAATGACAGAAGAAATCATTATTGCCGGTTTCGGCGGACAGGGGGTTTTGTCGATGGGCAAGATTTTGGCTTATTCCGGTGTTATGGAAAACAAGGAAGTAAGCTGGATGCCTTCCTACGGTCCTGAAATGCGCGGCGGTACAGCCAACGTAACGGTTATCATCAGCGATGAGCGTATCTCTTCGCCCGTGATCACCAAATACGATACGGCCATTATCCTCAACCAGCAGTCGCTCGATAAGTTCGAAAGCGCGGTTCAGCCCGGCGGCACCCTTATCTACGACCCCAACGGCATCACCCACAAGCCGACCCGCAAAGACATCAATATCTACACGATTGAAGCCAACGATGCGGCCAACAAGATGGGGATGAACAAGGTGTTCAATATGATTGTATTGGGCGGTTTCTTGAAAATCAAGCCGTTGGTTCAGCCTGAATTCATCCACAAGGGTCTTGAAAAATCCTTGCCGGCGCGTCACCACAACATGATTCCCGAAAACGAAAAGGCAATCGAGTTGGGACGCACCTTGATCAAACAGGAACAGAAAGCCGAATAGTTGTCTAATTCGACTGTTGCCTTTCTGGCCAACAGGTTGAAAACGCCGCCATGCTTTGCATGGCGGCGTTTTTTTTTGCGATTCGGAATAGGGTGCATCTTATATTGCGGTGTTTGTGTATCAATATAATAA
>CAMWNM010000044.1 GCA_947175635.1 uncultured Bacteroidales bacterium
ATCTTTTCGGCGTATGTTGTGAAACAGACAGTCCTCATATACCTTCACGGGCGGTTCCTTTGCCGTTCCTCCCGCAGATGAAACGGTCAAAAACCATAAGAAATAATGCTTACCTTCGCATCGTGTTTTCCCGCGGGGCGAAAGCGTCCAATCCCGCCGCAAGTCAGGGAAAAGACAGGCGAAAACGAAAAAAGAAAACCTCAAAAAAAATGAAATCTGACATAGAGATCGCAAGGGAAACACCCTTGAAACCCATCACGGAAATCGCCGGGAAAGCCGGCATGGACACACAAAAGATCCAACCCTACGGCCACTATATCGCCAAGGTGGATTTATCGCAGATAGACGAAGAGAAGATAAAGAAGCACCATCTGATTCTCGTTACGGCCATCACGCCCAATAAAGCAGGGGTAGGGAAGACAACGGTCTCGATCGGTCTGGCGTTGGGCTTGAACAAAATCGGCAAAAAGGCTATCGTGGCATTGCGGGAACCCTCCCTCGGCCCTTGCTTCGGGATGAAAGGCGGGGCGGCCGGAGGCGGATATGCCCAGGTGCTGCCCATGGAAAATATAAACCTGCATTTTACAGGCGATTTCCATGCCATCACCTCTGCCCACAATATGATTACCGCCTTGTTGGACAACTATGTGTACCAAAACCGTTATACGGAAAAAGGGTTGCGGGAAATACGCTGGAAAAGGGTGCTGGATGTAAACGACCGCGGCCTGCGCAACATCATTACCGGTATGGGCGCGGCCACCGACGGGGTGTTGCGCCAAACGGGCTTCGACATCACGGCCGCCTCCGAATTAATGGCCATTCTCTGTCTCAGCCGCGATCTGGAAGATCTCCGCCACCGTATCGAAAACCTTCTGTTGGGCTACACCAACGATGGCAAGCCCTTTACCGTCAAGGATCTCGGCGTGGCCGGCGCCATCACCGTGTTGCTTAAAGATGCCTTGTTGCCCAATCTGGTGCAAACCACCGAATACACGCCGGCCTTTATACATGGCGGCCCCTTTGCCAATATCGCCCACGGATGCAATTCGGTATTGGCCACCAAAATGGCCCTTACCTTTGGCGACTACGCTATTACCGAAGCCGGTTTCGGCGCCGATCTGGGAGCGGAAAAATTCTTCGATATAAAATGTCGTCAAACCGGATTGCAACCCAAGCTGAGTGTGTTGGTGGTTACCGCACGAAGCCTCAAGGTACATGGCGGCATCTCCGAAAAGGAAATGACCAAGCCCGATATGGCGGCGCTCAAGAAAGGCTTCGCCAATTTAGACCGTCAGGCGGCCATTCTGAAACGCTTCAACCAAAGCGTGGTGGTGGCTTTCAATAAATATGCCGATGATTCGGCCGAAGAGATAGAGGCCGTAAGGGCGCATTGCACAAACGAACTCGGTTTGGATTTTGCCGTGAACGAAGCTTTCGTCAAGGGAGGGGAAGGCGCGGTGGAACTGGCCCGGACGGTAGTGGAGGCCATTGAAAAACATCCTTCAGGACCATTGAATTTTGCCTACGACAATAATCTGAGCGTAAAGGAAAAGATTTCGGAGCTGTGCCGGAATATTTACGGGGCTGCCGAAGTTTCCTACGCAGGGGTGGCCGAAAAGCAAATCAAGCAGATCAATGAACTGGGAATCGCCCATTTCCCTATCTGTATCGCCAAAACCCAATATTCGTTTTCTTCCGATCCCAAGGCCTTCGGCGCGCCCTCGGGCTTTGAACTGAAAGTGCGCGACATACAGCTCAACTGCGGTTCGGGTATGCTGGTGGTGATTATGGGCGAGATGATGCGTATGCCCGGTTTGCCGGCCGAGCCTCAGGCGTTGCATATCGATTTGGTGAATGGCCAGATAGAGGGCTTGTCGTAAAAGACCGCCGGCCGGCTGTTAGAATCTATATCCCACGCGGATATCGGTGCCGGGCAAGATAATCTTGCTTTCGGCACCGGTTTTGCGTAAAAGGGACACCAGCTGCATGATGTCGTCGAAGTTCAGATCCTTGGCGCAGAAAATAACTTCCCCTATGCGTTGCACCTGCAACTGCTCCAGAAGCAGAAGCGGGGCGTCTTGCGGCAGCAATGTATGGATATGGGAGGGCAGGACACTTTCTTTCTGCAGGATGTGGCTCACTCTCAGGGCCTCTTCCTTGCTTCCCACGATAAGATAATGCTTGTGTTTGGATGTGGCCAGTGGAAATGTTTTTCTGAATATCCGTCCTACCGCAAGACGTTGCAGTAAGGTTACCCCCATGCAGATAAATCCTCCGACCACGGCCGTGAAGCGACTGAACTGCCATTGTGCGCCCAGAAGCGCACCTAAAATCAGGAAGCCGGCCAGACCGGCGATGAATCCGCCCGCCGTACGCTTGAGCGAAAGCGGAATTCGGTAAGCTTTCCATGCCCAGTTGCCGGCCACGAACAGCAACGCATATACCGGCAATACCAAAACCCGATAGATGTCGGGGTAAAAAAAGGCGTTGTTACGGGTAAGCGCCGGCCATGCCACCGAAAGGCCCAGCAACAGCAGATAACTTGTCAAAAGGTCGGAAAGGGGGAGGAAAACACGTTTCAGCAGGCGGCTCATCATCGACAGTGAAGCCCGTAGCCAAATGGCCATACGCAGAATATGGAAATAAAACCGGTATTTCCCTTTTGAAAAGTATTTCTCGGCAAAGATTTCCATGGCTTTGTAAAATACAAGCACATAGTTCAGGCTGCCTTTTTTTGTGCTTTCTCCCTTATAGTGGATGATGCGGGTATACGGAAAATAATAGTTCTTATATCCGCCCAGAAGAATACGATAGGAAAGGTCGATGTCTTCGCCGTACATAAAAAAGCTTTCGTCCAGCATTCCCACCTTTAGAAGCGTTTCTTTGCGAAGCATCATGAAAGCCCCCGAAAGAATCTCCACCTGATGGATTTCATCGGGGTTCAGATGCCCCATATAGTAGGCCGCGAAACGCTCCGAACGGGGAAAAAGACGGCAAAGTCCGCTTATCTTGTAAAAGGAGGTGGCGGGGGTGGGCAAGCCACGCTTGGACTCTTTAAGGAAATGCCCCTGTCCATCGAGCATCTTCACGCCCAATCCGCCCGCATCGGGGTGAGCCTCCATAAAGTCGATGCACTTTTTTAGCGTATCTGCTTCAATCAACGTATCGGGATTAAGCAGGAGCACGTATTTGGCTTCGCTTCGGACAATGGCCTGATTGTTGGCTTTGGCAAAGCCCGTGTTCTCAAGGTTGGCGATCAGTTTCACCTGGGGAAACCCGTTCCTTACCATGTCCACCGAATCATCGGCCGAACGGTTGTCGACCACATACACCTCGAAGTCTTTTCCCCATTCCACGCCCCGGCTCTGTTGCACCGACTGAAGGCATTGCTTGAGAAAGTCCCTTACGTTGTAATTGACGATGATGACCGATAGCAGCATGACGGGCTTAAGGTTTTTGGGCAAGATAGGTCCGGATCATCCCGCAAACAGGCTCTGGCACAAATCCGTCGAGCGGTTTGCCGTAGCGCAACAAATCTCTCGCTACGGTGGAGGAGGTGAAGTCGTAACGATTGTCTGCCATCAGAAAAACGCTTTCTATCTCCGGCGCTATCTTTTGATTGGAAAGCCCGATGAGGCGTTCGTACTCGAAGTCGTTTCCCGAACGCAATCCACGTAGGATGAAACGGGCGTTGATCGAGCGGCAGAAGTCGATGGTAAGGGTATCGTAAATGGCCGTCTCCACACGTTTTTCATCTTTAAAGAGATCGTCAAGGAAGCTTTTCCGTACCTCGACAGGAAACATACCGCTTTTTTCGGCGTTCCGTCCGATGGCGATCACAATCTTGTCAAACAATGGCAAAGCTCTCCTTACAATATTCTCATGCCCCAATGTTACGGGGTCGAAAGATCCCGGAAAAACGGCGATTCTTGCAGTGTTCATAAATTCAGCGGCCTCTAATCGGCGGTAAAGATAAGCACTATTTTTTTTCCTTTGGCCTTACGGATTTGTATAAATGTGTTTTTTTGATTAAAATTGTAAGTTGCTTCGGCAGAATAACAGAAACAAAACATCTAAACACAACTACGATGAAACCGGAAATGATTCAGGCGTTTATGCTCAAAAACGGAGAGTGTTTCGACAGCGCGACGATTTTTGACATCCAAACCAAACTTGAACAATTGGACGATTCCAAAGGAATGACATTGATGGGGCTTGAATTTCAAAAGCCTACTTTTATCTTGATTATCGCCATCCTGCTTGGATGGGAAAGATTTTTTCTGGACGACATTGGACTGGGCGTGGTGAAAGTCATTACCTGCTATGGCTGCGGTATCTGGTGGTTGGTGGATATTTTCTCGGCAAAACGTCGTACCTACCGGTACAATTATAATAAACTCAATACCGCTCTTATGATGGTCCACTAAGGGATGGTTTATTTTATGCGGAAGATTCTTTCGAATCGGGAGCTACCGAAGAAGACGGCGCTTATTACAGGAGGCGTGGCCGTCTTCTTCGGTATGCTTGTTTATGGATATTTCGATCCGGCTACGGTACCGGGTTTTCCCCCTTGTCCGATTTACCGGCTCACGGGTTTTCAGTGTCCCGGTTGCGGCACCCAGCGCGCCCTGCATAGCCTGCTCTGCCTCGATTTTAAGGCGGCCTGGTGTTATAATGCTCTTTTATTGGTGTCTCTGTTTATACTGGCATTGCTCGCTCTTGCTGAAACAGGCAAGGTGCGTTTTCCGCGATTCCACCGGTTTTTCCACAGCCGTTTCTTCGCCTATGTTTTTCTGTTGCTTTTTCTTTGCTGGTGGGTGGGCCGGAATATTACGTCCTGATTTGTTCAATCTGCATCCAGCCAAGTGATTCCTTCCTGTTTTCTAAGCCATGTGAGCTGACGTTTGGCGTAGCGGCGGGTATGGGTCTTGATATCGGAAACGGCTTGTTCCAGCGATATCTTGCCGCCGAAATAATCGAAAAGCTCGCGATACCCCACGGTTTGCAACGCATTGAGAGAGGCATGAGGATATAGGTCGCGGGCCTCTTCCAACAGGCCTTGCGCCATCATTTTGTCCACGCGGAGATGGATCCGCTCATGCAGTTCTTCTTTCGGGCGGTTCAGCGCGTATCTTTCGATACGGAAAGGACGCGATTTTTTAGCGTTGGTGCGCAGGGAAGAGTAGGGTTTTCCGGTGGTGAGGCAAACCTCGAGCGCGCGGCGAAGGCGCGCCGGGTTCATCAAGTCTATCTGTTCGTAAAACGCGGGATCCAGACGTTTCAGATCCGCCTGCAGGGAACCGATGCCTTCTTCAGCCAGCTGCCGCTTGAGTTTTTCCCGGAGTTCGGGGGCCGGGTCGGGCAAATCGTCGATCCCGTTGCAGAGCGCGTTTACATACAGGCCGGATCCGCCGGTCAGAATTACGGTTTGGTGACGTTCGAACAGTTTCTCCAGTACAACCAAGGCTTCTTGTTCATAGCGGGAAACGCTATAATACTCCGCGATGCTTTTGCAAGCGATGAAATGATGCTTTACCGCTGCCAGTTCTTCGGGCTCGGGTCTTGCCACGCCTATGTTCAGCTCCCGGTAAAACTGCCGGGAATCGGCCGATACGATTTCCGTCCGGGCTTCCTGTGCCCATTGGATGGCCAGGGCCGTCTTGCCTACCGCCGTGGGCCCTTCCAGAACCTTAAGTGTCTTATAGGCCTCCATGTTGCGGCGGTTTACGGACGATACGCTTTCTTTTGGGGCGGGGTGCAGCGGCTGGCTTTTTTTCTTCGGGGCTGTTGCCGTAAGTTGCCTTCGCTTCGTTTTCCGTAGGGGCGGCTTCCTTTTTCTGTGTATTTTCAGTTGCTCCGGAAGCCGCTTTCAGGCCCAATTCTTCCCCAATCCGCAACATCATGGCCCAGGCTTCTTCCCTGTTGTTGCCGATGATTCCGTCCAACACCGCATCCTTGATACGGGTTTTGATAATGCCTATTTCGGCGCAAGGGGCAATGCCGAAATATTCCATGATATCCGTTCCCGACACTGGCGGCTGAAAGTTCCGTATCCTGTCTTTCTCTTCCAGTTCTTTCAGCTTTTTTTCTACGATGGTAAAATTATTCCGGTATCGGACTACTTTTTCGTGATTCTTGGAAGTTATGTCGGCTTTGGCCAGTGTCATGAGTTTGTCGATGTCTTCTCCGGCCTCGAACAAGAGGCGGCGCACGGCAGAATCGGTAACAATGTCTTCTGCCAGAATGATGGGACGCAGGTGGAGTTCCACCAGCTTTTTCACAAAGCGCATGTTTTCGTCCATCGGCAATTTGAAACGCCTGAAAATGCCGGGAACCATCTTTCCGCCTGCAAATTCATGGCCGTGAAAAGTCCAGCCGCGCGGTTCTTCGAATTTTTTGGTGCGCGGTTTGGCAATGTCGTGCAGCAAAGCCGCCCAGCGCAGCCAAAGGTCGCCGCCGGCAAAAGCCACATGGTCAAGAACCTCCAATGTATGTTCGAAATTATCCTTGTGCGCCTTTCCGTTCCGTACCTCCACCCCTTTGAGTGCAGTCAGTTCCGGAAAAAAAATCGGCAGCAGGCCGGCCGCGTCCAATAGTTTGAAACCATAAGACGGTTTGGGCGAAAGCAGGATTTTGTTCAACTCTTCCGTAATGCGTTCGGCCGACAGAATCCGGCATCTTCCGGCATTGCGCACGATGGCGTCGAAAGTTTGCGGTTCTATATCGAAAAACAACTGGGAGGCGAATCTGATGGCGCGGAACATACGCAGCGGATCTTCGGAAAAACTCACATCCGCATCGCGGTGCACGCGTATTGTCTGGTGCTCCAGATCCTCTAATCCGTTGAACGGATCCGATACAAGGCCGAAACTGCCGTCGTTGAGGGAAATGGCCATGGCGTTGATGCTGAAATCCCTCCGCATCTGATCTTCTTCCAAAGTGCCCGTTTCCACCACGGGTTTGCGGGAAGAGGGGAGGTATGTCTCTTTTCGTGCTCCCACGAATTCCACCTCCAGATCTTCGTAATGAAACTTGCAGGTTCCGAATTGCGCGAATTCAAGCAGTTCGGGCCTATGTCCCGTCTGTTTGCCTATTTCCTGACAGATGGCTCGGCTGAGCTTGATACCGTCGCCGATTACCACGCAATCCACATCGGAGCAGGGACGGTGCAAGAGCAGATCGCGGACAAAACCGCCCACGATAAAAGTCTGCGATTTTTCTTTTCCGGCTACTTGGCGGATAATAGAAAAGACAGGATGCTTAAGTTCTTTTTCCAGATTCATCGATGCAAAATTAAATAAACTGCGTGAAAAAGCTTTGTAAAGCCAAACAAAATAACTACCTTTGGCGGTTGTATCCGTCGCCTGCGGTGGATAGTTTTATCAGCTCAAAATCACGGAGATTAAAACAAGATGGGCCTTTTTTCATTCATGAACAGAGAAATCGCAATTGACCTTGGAACGGCCAATACGATTATCATATACAACGACAAAGTGGTCGTTGACGAACCTTCGGTCATTGCATTGGAACGCAATACAGGAAAGGTGTTGGCAGTGGGTAAATACGCCATGATGATGCATGGCAAGACACCCGACAACATCCGTACCGTGCGTCCGATGAAAGACGGTGTTATCGCCGATTTTCAGGCGACTGAAAGCCTTATGCGCGAGTTGATCAAAAAGATTCCCGCGCCCAAATCGGTTTTCCCGCCTGCGCTCAAGATGGTGATCTGTATTCCTTCGGGTATCACCGAAGTGGAAGAACGCGCCGTACGCGATTCGGCCGAACAGGCCGGCGCCCGCGATGTCCGTCTTATCCATGAGCCGATGGCGGCCGCCATCGGTATCGGGCTCAATGTGCTTGAACCCCATGGCAACATGGTGGTGGATATCGGCGGCGGCACCAGCGAGATTGCGGTTATCGCCTTGGGCGGTATCGTCAGCAACAAGTCCATCCGCATCGCCGGCGACGATTTCAATCAGGATATCAAGGAATACATGCGTAAGCGCCATAATATCAGTATCGGCGATTATACTTCCGAACGTATCAAGATTGAGGTGGGGGCCGCCCTTCCCGAATTGGACACACCGCCCGAAGACTTTGCCGTACAGGGACGCGATATGCTGACCGGTATTCCCAAAGAAATCATCGTGAATTACGCCGAAATAGCCCAGGCCTTGGACCGCTCTATCCTCAAGATTGAAGCGGCGGTGCTCAATGCGCTCGAAATGACGCCTCCCGAACTTTCGGCCGATATTTTCAAGACAGGCATCTATCTGGCCGGCGGCGGCTCGCTTTTGCGCGGATTGGACAAACGTCTTGCCGCCAAGACAAAGCTTCCGGTGCATTTGGCCGAAGACCCCTTGCGGGCCGTGGCGCGTGGCACGGGTATCGCGCTCAAAAATTTCGACAAGTTCACTTTCCTGATAAAGTAGGGTTCTTCATCGGAGAAAGGCCATGAAGAACGTCATCCAACTACTGAAGCGGAACTTCTATATCGTACTCTTCCTCGCGTTGGAGGCCGTTTCGCTTTCCATGTTCCTGCACAACAGTCAGCAGCAGGAGTCCCGTTTCTATGATTTCTGCACGGGAGTGAAAGGTTTGTTCCTCTCCGTGGGCGGTGATTACCGCAGCCGGCATGATCTGCAACAGGAGAACGACCGGCTGCAACGCGAAAACGCATGGTTGCGCGCCAATATCGAAACCTCTTATCTTTCCACATCCCATCTTACAGACACAATGAACGGCGACACGCTCTACAGGCAGATGTACGTGTATATGCCGGCCCGTATCATAAGCGGTTCCATTCATCTGGCCGATAATTATTTCTTGTTGGATGCCGGTTATCAGGAGGGTGTCGAACCGGGGATGGCGGTGATTTCACCCAACGGAATAGTGGGGATTGTCAATCAGGTTTCCCGTTATTTCTGTTCGGTAATATCCGTTCTGCATCATCAGAGCATGATCAGCGCAGCTTTGGCCGAAAGCGGTCACTCTGGCTCCCTTACTTGGCCGGGGACGCGCTTCGATGAAGCCTTGCTGACCGATATACCGTCCCATATCAAGGTCAGGATCGGCGACAGGGTGGTTACCAGCGGTCTTTCGATTGTTTATCCGGGGGGAATTCCGGTAGGTTTCGTTTCGGATATTTTACTGGATGAGAGCGGGGATTTCTATCGTCTCAAGGTTCGTTTCAGTGAGGACTACACCTGCGTCGACAAGGTTTATATCATAAAAAATCTCTTTAAGGAGGATATGGAATCATGCAACGAGCCTTTTGGAAAAATCTGATCCGTTTTCTGTTCCTGGTGCTCTTGCAGGGCATGGTGTTGGAGCATATAGAGCTGCCCGGTCATTTGCATCTGATGGTGGTTCCGGTTTTTATTCTGCTTCTTCCCTTGCAGTTGCCGGCTGTTCCGTTGCTCATATTGGGATTCCTTTCGGGTTTCTGTGTGGACTTGCTGTGTCAGATACCCGGTTTGAATGCGGCGGCGGCTACCTTCATGGCCTTTTCCCGCATTGTGTACTTTAGGATAAAGAACAGAAGGGATGCCGTGCGGGATGCGGATATTGCCGGAACCCCTCTGCCATCGGGAATGGGATGGGGCGGTTTTATCGAATACACGCTTTGGATGGTGGTGCTTTTTCATCTTGCGTATTTTCTTTTGGATGCGTTCAGTCTGCGTCATGTTTTCTATACGCTTTATCTTTTGGCGGGCAGTTCGCTCCTGTGCTTTCTCTCCGTGTTGTTTACCGTTTCCGTTTTTCGCGCAAGGACGAATACGCGGTAATTTTGTATCTTTGCCAGTTTTTCCGACCGATGCGATTCATTTCGCGTCGGCATATCAAAACGATTTTGCATGAGACCGAATTATAAGAATGTGGATATCCGCTCGGGGGCTGCTCTCGGAAAAGCGGCCGGCAAGAAAGAGCGCAAGGAATCACAGGTTTGGAACACGCCGGAACAAATCCCCGTTAAACCGTTTTATACCAAAGAAGACCTGCAGGGGATGGAGCATCTGGGCTATGCCGCCGGTCTTCCTCCGTTTTTGCGTGGTCCCTACAGCACGATGTACACCCAACGTCCGTGGACGATCCGTCAGTATGCGGGTTTCTCCACGGCCGAAGAATCCAATGCTTTCTACCGTCGCAACTTGGCCGCCGGACAGAAGGGGCTGAGCATTGCGTTCGACCTTGCCACCCATCGGGGCTACGACTCCGACAACGAACGTGTGGAAGGGGATGTGGGAAAGGCCGGTGTGGCGGTGGATTCCATTCTGGATATGGAAATCCTTTTCAATCAGATTCCGCTCGACAAGATGTCGGTTTCGATGACCATGAACGGCGCGGTATTGCCCATTCTTGCGTTTTACATCGTGGCCGCCGAAGAGCAGGGCGTGAAGATGGAACAGCTTAGCGGTACCATACAGAACGATATCCTCAAGGAGTTTATGGTGCGCAATACCTATATCTATCCGCCCAAGCCTTCGATGAAGATTATCGCGGATATTTTCGAGTTCACCTCCAAAAATATGCCCAAGTTCAACTCCATCAGTATCTCGGGCTATCATATTCAGGAAGCGGGCGCCACGGCCGATATAGAGCTGGCCTATACATTGGCCGACGGTCTGGAATACATCCGTGCCGGTATCAACGCCGGTATGAGCATCGATGATTTCGCCCCCCGGCTTTCTTTCTTCTGGGGCGTGGGGATGAATCATTTCATGGAAATCGCCAAGATGCGTGCGGCCCGTATGCTTTGGGCAAAGCTTATCAAACAGTTCAATCCCAAGAATCCCAAGTCGATGAGTCTGCGTACCCACTCGCAGACCTCAGGCTGGTCGCTTACCGAACAAGACCCATTCAACAATGTTACCCGTACTTGTGTGGAAGCCATGGGCGCGGCATTGGGGCACACTCAGTCGTTGCATACCAATGCGCTCGACGAGGCTATCGCCCTGCCTACCGATTTTTCGGCGCGCATCGCCCGCAACACGCAAATCTATATTCAGGAAGAAACCCGTGTCTGCAAGGAAATAGATCCATGGGCGGGATCCTACTATGTGGAAAAACTTACGCATGAACTGGCGCATCGCGCCTGGGCCCTGATTGAGGAAGTGGAGAAGCTGGGCGGTATGGCCAAGGCGGTGGAGGCGGGCGTACCCAAGATGAGGATCGAAGAAGCGGCCGCCCGCAAGCAGGCCCGTATCGATTCCCGTACCGATACCATCGTGGGTGTGAACAAATATCGTTTGGAAAAGGAAGCACCCATCGAAACCCTCGAGGTGGACAATACCACGGTAAGGGAAGCCCAGTTGGCGCGTTTGGCCAAGTTGAAGGCCAACCGCAATCAGGCGGAAGTGGATGCGGCTTTGGAGGCGCTTACCCGTTGTGCGGAAACAGGAAAGGGAAATCTTTTGGAACTTTCGATCGATGCGGCCCGCAAAAGGGCCTCGTTGGGAGAAATCTCCTATGCTTTGGAAAAAGTATTCGGCCGATACAAGGCCACCATCAAAACGATATCAGGCGTGTACTCATCGGAAATCAAACAGGATGCCCGCTTTGAAGAGGCGGTGGCGAAAGCTGACGCGTTTGCCCGTAAGGAAGGCCGCCGTCCCCGTATCATGATTGCCAAAATGGGGCAGGACGGACACGACCGCGGAGCCAAAGTACTGGCTTCGGGTTATGCCGACTTGGGTTTTGACGTGGATATGGGACCTTTGTTCCAGACTCCGGCCGAAGCGGCGAAACAAGCGGTGGAAAACGATGTGCATATTGTAGGGGTATCTTCGCTTGCCGCAGGACATAAGACTTTGGTGCCCCAATTGGTGGCTGAACTTGAAAAGTTGGGGCGTCCCGATATATTAGTCGTGGTGGGGGGCGTGATTCCTTATCAGGATTACGACTTTCTGTTTGAACACGGTGCCTGCGCTGTGTTCGGTCCCGGTACCGTGATTGCCGAGGCGGCTATCGAGATGTTGGATATATTGGAAAAAACCGCGGCCGAATCATAATTGTAAAAGGATATGAACCGTCATCTTCTGCTTATCAGCAATTCCACCAATGCCGGCGAAGCCTATCTGGCTTGGCCTGCCAAGGATATTGAGGCTTTTTTCAAGCGTTTCGGCATCAAGAAAGTGTTGTTTGTGCCTTATGCAGGCGTAACGCCGGGCTATGATGCTTACGCCGACAAGGTGGCGGGCGTGTTTGCCGCAATGGGCGTGGAACTCGATTCGGTGCATCGTTTCGAACATCCCATTACGGCGGTGCAGAATGCAGAATGTATTGTGGTGGGAGGGGGAAATACCTTTCATTTGGTGCAGCAGATGCAGCGCACGGGCATCATGAAAGCCATTCGTGAGAAAGTGTTGCAAGGATGCCCCTATATGGGTTGGAGCGCAGGTTCCAACGTGGCGTGCCCTTCTATCCGCACCACCAACGATATGCCGATCGTACAGCCCGATTCATTCGATGCGCTCAATCTGGTGCCTTTCCAAATCAATCCGCATTATCTGGATGCCAATCCGGCCGGCCATGGGGGAGAAACGCGGGAAGACAGAATCCGTGAGTTTATGGTGGCCAATCCCGATATCTATGTGGCGGGACTGCGCGAAGCCACTTCTTTACTGGTGGAAGGCAACAGGATGGAGTTGGTGGGAAACCGCAGGATGCGTCTTTTCAAAGCCGGATCGGAACCCCGTGAGATAGAACCGGGGGATGTTTCTTTCCTGTTGGAGAAATGAGATTTTCCCGATAGATGAAAAAGGGCGGAACCGTTTTGGAACCGCCCTTTTTCTTTTTACTGCCGCAGGACGCCGTCTTATTTACTCGTATCCAGCCACACTTCTATCGCACCCCGTCCGTATTTGAGAAAGGACGCGTCCATAAAGTGGAGGCTTTCGTAGTTTTTGAGTTTTTTCTCAATCTCGTGTTTAAGGATGCCGTTGCCCACACCGTGGATAAAGATGATTTTCGACAGACGGCGGCTGAGGGCCTGATTGAGGCAGGTTTCAAAAACGGAGAGCTGTTTGGCAAGGTAATCTTCAGGCGAGGCGTTTTTGAGCTCCATGCGTGTTTCAAGCAACTTTTCCACATGCAGGTCCACCTCGGCCACGTTTTTGTCTATCATATAGGGACGAAGCGGATTTTGGGCGTCCGGCACGGATACTTTTCCCGTTTCTTGTTCTGCCTGCATTCCCTTTATGCGGCTTTGCACGGAGAGAACCTCTTTCTGATGTTCTTCCAGACAGCACATGGGAACCAATAAGGTTCTTTCCCGCATGAAGACAGGCAGGATATAGTTTTCGGCTGTTCCTATCTGTTGGTTCCGTAGCTTGTATTCCTTGCTGAAAGGAAGTAGCCAGGAAGAGGTCTTGTCCTGATAGAAGAATCCCTGCAGCACACCTTCGCTCCAAAGGCCGAGGTCTTCCCGTCCGATGCTTTCCACCAAAATCTTGGAGTAAGGGGGAACGGACGCGAAATCCGCGCCGTAAAAGGCTTCCGCTCCACGGGTGGCAAGGCTGTAAAGTAAGGTATGGGGGGTGTAATTGATCACATACAGTTCTATCGGGCCGCGCAGCATGAACTGCTGGTCAAGCGGCAAAAGGCCGATATAGATGCCTTCCGGCTGAGGGTTTTTGCCGGTAAAGCCACGGCGGAGGGGCGTGATGCGCTCATCGCGTTCCTCTTCGGTTTCGATAGAGGGCAAAATTTCCGGCAGGTCGGGTTGGAGATCGCTTTGTCTGTATCCCCGGACTTCTTCGGGTTGGCCGGACGCGGGCTTTTTCTTCCTCTCGTCCGGCTTGTCTTTTCCGGCATTTCCGTAGATGGATGTGCCTTCATAAAAGAGCCTTTCTGCGGCCGAAGCGGGCGCTTCCACCTTAATGAGATCGGTAATCGAATAAGGGAGTTCGAAGTCATCGATCGTGACTCCTACAGTGGACGGAGAAATGATTCGGGTGATGGTGCCCTGACCTTCCTGGTCCATGAATTTTACTTTGTCGCCGATGTTGAATTTCATGGGGCTTTTTTTGAAAGAGATGCAAAGGTAGTTTTTTTGCGGTTCCCACCGTTGGGGGACGCCTTTTTTCTCTTTCTTGGACCGCCAAGAAAGAGAAGAAAGGCTTGGCCAAAAAAGAGAAAGAAGCGGAGAGCGCTCTAGGGAGCGCGCGCCTGCCGGCGCCGGGGGTGAAAGGGCCGGGGCTTGAGGCCGCCAAGGGCGGAGCCCTTGGAACGCACGGAGCGGTGGAGGGCGTGGATGAAACCGGGACAGGTAGAGGGGTTGGTAGGCTTTGTTCGGCTAAGAAAGCGGAGCCTGCGGCGCGGGTTGGGTGCGAGGCGCTTCGCTGTCGCACAGCACAAGTCGCTGCGCTCTTGTGCGGAAATAGGTGCCTGCGGCGCGGGTTGGGTGCGAGGGCGCTTCGCTGTCGCACGGCACAAGTCGCTGCGCTCTTGTGCGGAAAGCGGTGCCTGCGGCGCGGGTTGAGTGCGAGGCGCTTCGCTGTCGCACGGCACAAGTCGCTGCGCTCTTGTGCGGGAAATAGGTGCCTGCGGCGCGGGTTGAGTGCGAGGGCGCTTCGCTGTCGCACGGCACAAGTCGCTGCGCTCTTGTGCGGAAA
>CAMWNM010000045.1 GCA_947175635.1 uncultured Bacteroidales bacterium
CTATATAATAAATAATTAATCCCTGTTAAGAAATTTATCCCGACCGAGGCTTTATCCTCCTTTGCTTGCGGTGGCGAATCAACGATCCAAGAAATAGGTGATGTAGGCAACCACCCTCACCGTTTTTCGTTCGGGCGTGTATATATCCCTGTTTTCTATCGAAAACTGCCCTTGCGAGGCCGTTTTGATCTTACCTAACCGGCTGTGGCTGTCGGCGGCAAATTTATCGGCCGCATCGCGGGCATTGGCCGTAGCCTCGGCAATCATTTCGGGTTTGATATCGTTCAATGCCGTATATTCGTAAGAAATCGGATAACTGTAGTCGCCATCCACAATGGCGATACCCTGACGAAGCAGTTCGGTCTGTTCCGAGATCATCCTTCTCACCTCTTCCACCTTTCCTGAAGTTACCACCACAACATTGGTTACCTGATAACGGAAGCGGATATCCTGATTGCTGTAGCGTTCGGCGGCATAATCATATACCTGAGGTGGCCTTACCGAAATTTCGCTTTCCTGCAAGCCTTTGCCTTTCAAAAAAGCCACGATGGCCTGATTGCATCTATCAATCCTGGTATAGATGGCGGGCAAGTCGTTGCCTACTTCCTTGGTGACGATGGGCCAGGTAACCTTATTGGCCATCACTTCCCTTTCACATAATCCGCGCACATTCACCACACGGTCGCGGTAGGTGTAGTTATCCAATCCGCCTTTCAGCAAAAAACCCAAAACAACAATGGCCACGGCTACTAACGCCGAAGCCCCTGTGAATGAATGATTTTTCATGGTTTCTTTATATTTGATCCGTTTTCTTCTTCTCTTTCGCGCCATTAAAAATCCCCGTTAGGGCGCACTCATGGCCAGACAACCGGGATCTGACGCTTCTTCCTTCGCATCCCGGCAATCGAATCTTGTGCCCATAAAAAAGCCGGGGCATATCGGAATACCCCGGCGCAGATATCCGGCATGAGGCCGCATATACGGTTTACAGGCTATAGCCGCGCAAGAAATCAACCGATTTCTGAATCAACGGATACATCACCGTATCGTCTTCGATAAAGGGCACTTGCTTCCGATAGGCGGCAAGGAATTTCTCCAGCACAGGAGAAGTCTTGGCAGGACGGCGGAATTCAAAAGCCTGGGCGGCGTTGAAAAGCTCTATGGCCAACACTCGCTCGGTATTGTCCATTACCTTATAAGCTTTCGTAGCGGCATTGGAACCCATACTTACATGATCCTCCTGACCTTGAGAGGATTCGATGGAATCCACACTGGCCGGAGTGCAATACTGTTTGCTTTGGCTTACAATGGAGGCCGCCGCATACTGGGGAATCATAAAACCGCTGTTCAATCCGGGCTTCTTCACGAGGAAGTTGGGCAGTTCGCGCTTTCCGGCAATCAACTGATAGGTTCTACGTTCGGAAATATTGCCCAACTCGGCCACAGCGATACTCAGAAAATCCTGCGTAAGGGCCAAAGGCTGCCCGTGGAAATTACCGGCCGAAACCACCATGTCTTTCTCGGGGAACACGGTGGGATTGTCTGTAACGGCATTGATTTCTTCAAAAGTGATGCGGCTCACGTACTCGATGGCGTCTTTGGAGGCCCCATGTACCTGCGGAATGCAACGGAACGAATACGGATCCTGTACATGGGATTTCTTACGGACAATCATCTTGCTCCCTTTCAGATATTTACGGAATGCGGCCGCAGTTTCCACCTGGCCTTTGTGCCGACGGACTTCCTGAATTTCCGGATAAAAGGGTTCGATACGGCCATCGAAAGCCTCTAAGGAAAGGGCGCCCACCAAATCGGCCAGACGGCTCAAACGCTGCGCTTTCATTACATTGTGAACGGCGAACGCGTTCATGAACTGCGTACCGTTAAGCAATGCCAAACCTTCTTTGGAAGCCAGTTCAATAGGTTTCCATCCATACTTCTCGAGCATTTCGGAGGCCGGGCGTTTTTCCCCCTTCACCCATACTTCGCCCAGACCGATCAAAGGCAGGCAAAGATGCGCCAAAGGTGCCAAATCGCCCGAGGCACCGAGCGAACCCTGCTGATATACCACAGGAATCACGTCATTGTTGAAGAAATCGGCCAGACGCTGGATGGTTACCGTTTGCACACCCGACTTACCGTAAGACAGCGACTTGATCTTCATCAGCAACATCAGCTTCACCACTTCCTCAGGCACCGGTTCTCCTATACCGCAAGCGTGCGACATCATCAGGTTCTTCTGCAACTGGGAAAGCTGTTTTTCTGAGATGCTCACGTTGCAGAGAGAGCCGAAACCGGTGGTAACGCCATAGATAGGCTCTTTCTGCGTCTTGGTTTTCTTATCCAGATAGTCGCGGCATTTCTTTACGGCCGCCAACACTTCCTTGGAAAGACGGATCCGGCAAGGCCCGTCCATAATCTGTGCCACTTCGTCAAACGTCATGTCGTTCAACGTAAGCTCAAACGTTTTTTTTGTTGCCATATAGGTTTTTGTTTTGATTCGTGAAGATTCTATTCGAACCGGCCCAGCATTTCCTTCACCGTCTGTGTCAGTTCGGTCTGGACCACGGTTTTCTGCTCGCCTTTTTCCATATCTTTCAGCACCACCGTGCCTGATCGGGATTCGTTTTCGCCCAACAACGCCACAAGCGGTATATGCAGGTTGTCGGCATACGAAAACTGCTTCTGCAATTTTACCGGAGAGGGATAGATTTCGGCCGATACGTTTTCCTTTCTCAAAGCCGAAGCCAGCCCGAAAGCCCGGGTCTGCTCCTGCTCCCCGAAATTCACAAACAGCACCTGCGTGCCGCTTTGCGTCCGTTCGGGATAAAGGTTGAGTTCGTTGAGTACATCGTATATACGGTCGGCGCCGAAAGAAATTCCCACCCCCGACATCCCCTTGAGGCCGAATACCCCCGTAAGGTCGTCGTAGCGGCCGCCACCGCAGATGCTGCCGATTTCCACATCCTCGGCCTTCACCTCGAAAATAGCCCCGGTATAGTAATTCAAACCACGGGCCAAGGTGAGATCCAACTCACAGCCCACCTCCACCCGCATCGCTTCAACAAGGGCAAACAAGGTTTTGAGTTCTTCTATGCCTTTCTTGCCTGTCTCGCTGTTTTGCAGAAAACTTTCGAGGGCGGATAATTTGCAGGCCGTATCGCCCTTCAGATGCAACACCGGCATCAGCTTTTCCACCGCCTGAGGGCAAATCCCCCTCTCGGTCAGTTCCTTCCGTACCCCTTCTTCTCCTATCTTGTCCCATTTGTCGATGGCCACCGTTACATCCACCATCTTGTCTTCATGTCCGATGGTTTGGGCGATACCGAACAGCACCTTGCGGTTGTTGATCTTTACCCTGACCCGGATGCCGAAACGATCGAACACTTCGGCTATCATCTGCACCAGTTCGGCTTCGTTTAACAACGAATCCGAGCCGATTACATCGGCATCGCACTGGTAAAACTCCCTGTATCTTCCTTTCTGAGGCCGATCGGCTCTCCATACGGGCTGAATCTGGTAGCGCTTAAACGGAAAAACCAGTGCGCCCTGGCGCTGCACCACAAAACGGGCGAAAGGCACCGTGAGATCGTAACGCAAACCCTTTTCGCTGATTTTGGGAAGTAACCGCCTTCCCAAAACACCCGTATCGCCCTCCAGCTGCGGCCAGAAAGCCAGATCCTCAACGGTTTTACCCATAAAATCACCCGAATTGAGGATTTTAAAAAGCAGTTTGTCGCCCTCCTCGCCATATTTGCCCATCAGGGTCGAGAGGTTTTCCATCGCCGGGGTTTCGATTGGCTGATAGCCATGCAGACGATACACCTCGCTGATGGTATCGAAAATATATTGCCGGCGCCGCATCTGCAACGGATCAAAATCGCGGGTTCCTTTTACGGTGGTAGGTTTCATTTTTCGTTGTTTTCCTTTTCTTTATCAATCGTCTTCTCTATCGCCGAAAACAAATCCTGTTCGGGATAAAGGCGGAACGAACGGCGATGCAACGGACAAACGCCGTTTTGTTCAATGGCGCGGTAATGCGCCGCCGTGGGATAGCCTTTGTTTTTATCCCATGCATAGCAGGGATAACGGAGGCTCAATTCCTTCATGCAGTCATCGCGGTAGGTTTTGGCCAGAATGGATGCGGCCGCGATGGAAAGATATCTGCCATCTCCCTTTACCACGCACACATGCGGTATTTTTCCATAGGGATGGAACCGGTTGCCGTCAACAGTGATGAAAGCCGGTTGCGGATTCAAGCGCGCCAAGGCCAGATGCATGGCCTTGATGGAGGCTTGCAGGATGTTGATACGGTCTATCTCTTCTGCCTCCACCCTGGCCACGGCATAACTCAATGCATCCCTTTCGATTTCTTCCCGAAGGCTGTATCTCTCCTTCTCTCCCAACTTCTTGGAATCATTCAGACGGTCATTACGATAGTCCGGTGCAAAAATCACCGCCGCCGCAAATACCGGCCCGGCCAAACAGCCTCTGCCTGCCTCATCGCAGCCGGCCTCCGGTTCCTTCCTACCGTATCGGACAGACAGCATCCTCCCCTATTCTTTACCTTCCATCCTGCGGATAAACCCCTCGAAGAGCACCCGGCCGTCAGTATTGCCCAACACCTCGTCGGCGCAACGTTCGGGATGCGGCATCATACCGAACACATTGCCCTTTTTGTTGCAGATACCGGCGATATTCTCAGCCGAACCGTTGGGATTGGCCTCCAACGAAACATTGCCCTCGGCATTGCAATAGCGGAAAAGAATCCTGTTTTGGTCGTTGAGCTGTTCCAGGGTATCCGCATCGGCGAAATAACGGCCTTCGCCATGCGCAACAGGCACCCTAAGCACTTGCTTGGGTCTGCAAAGCGAAGTAAAGGCGGTACGGTCGGTCTGCACCTGCAGGTACACATTCCTGCAAATAAATTTCTGCGTGTTGTTGTGCAACAGTGCGCCCGGCAACAGCCCCGATTCACAGAGTATCTGAAATCCGTTGCAGATACCCACCACATAACCGCCTGCGGCGGCAAAGGCCATCACTTTTTCCATGATGGGCGAAAAGCGGGCAAGGGCACCCGAACGCAAATAATCCCCGTAGGAGAAACCGCCCGGCAGCACGATGGCATCGCACCCTTGCAGACTGGTATCCTTATGCCAAAGTTGCACGGATTCCTGCCCAAGGAGATGTTTGAGCACATAGTGCATATCGTGGTCGCAGTTCGAGCCCGGAAATGTTACTACACCGAATTTCATATATCTTTTGTTGTTTTAGAGGTTGCTTAAATCTTCACGGCAGAGGGGCATGGTCATGCAACGGCATCCGCCGCCGCCGCGAACCAGTTCGGAACTTTCGAGGGTATAGACCACCTGACGGGATTCGTTTTCGGTTTCCACCTTGGCCTTTCCGTCCACCACATCCCAAGCCGGCACCACGTCAAAGCCGGCCTTGCTCAAGGCCTCGATCGTACGCAAATTGCGCCCGTAGCCCATAATCTTGCCGGGCGCGAAAGCAAAGAAATTGGCGCCGCTGTGCCATTGTTCGCGGTCGGCATACAAGGCATCGCCGCCTCCGCAGTAAACGGGCGTATAATCGTAACCCAAACTATGCAGGGCATCCAGAACCGTATCGAAAACCGTTTCCCTCACCACGCCATTCTCCACTTTGAGCAAGCGGGTGGCGTAGTGGTTCCTGTCCAATACAAGAGGCTTATAGGCCATCACATGGGTACGGCTCAGAAACGTAAACACCATATCCAAATGGATAAAAGATTCGGGTTCAAACGGCAATTCCTGTGTGATAACGTAAAACAAAGCACTTTCCTTACGTTTAAGATCGATAAAGGCGTCCACCCCGTTGCGGTTGGAGCGCGCCCCCTGCCCTATCACGAACACATCGGGCGCGGCTACCTGAAAATCGCCTCCCTCCAGACGCGTGCAGGCGGAAACATTTTCCCAAGGATTCACATGCGAGGCATTGCGGGTAAAGAAAGGGTGAAAACGATAGATGGTGTCGGTAATGAGAATTTCACGAGAACGGACCCGGGTTGCCATGTGGGCGGGCATACTGTGGCCGTTGAAACACACGCCGATATCGCGGGTGAAATACAGATTGTAAAGGGGATTGAACGAAGTCCCCATCCTGCCGGAAACCAGCGTTGCGGCCAAGTCTTCGGCTTCCATGGCGGAGAGTTCGCCTTCGATGCCGGCCGCCCGGGCGCTTTCCTGTATCCGCCGTTGCACGAAAACACGGGCTTCGGGACTTTTCCGGAGGGTCTCCACCAGCAGTTCATCGATATAGAAAGGCGTGCAGACTTGCGATAGCACGCTTTCCAACTGGCGGTATTCCTGTTGTGCCTGCCGGGTGTTCAAAAGGTCGCTGTACAGGGCCTGATGAATGGTGGAGGGCGTCATTTGTTCCAATTCCGGACCGGGTCTATGCAATACCACCGCCCGAAGACGGCCTATCTCGGAATTCAGGTTTACTTGGGCTTCCATATATTTCGTTTGCTCTTTTCTGGTTAAAACACACCGCCGTTACCAAACGGCACGAAAAAGGCAAATTTAACAAATTTCCGGCATAACGCACAGCGATGCGACAGTTCCGGCAAGAAAGAAGCGTTCAACCATAACGTTTCTTAAAAAAAATCACACAGACGGGCTTGCTTCGCGCCCCAAATCCATTCAAAATCGACCTCGCCGCCTATCGGCATTCCCGACCTGTCCGATGGCGTCCAGTGAACCGGAGCCTGCCCGTCGAACACCATCCATCCTGAAACGCATTAATTATCCGATGAGAACAAAAGGGACCCGTCCGACGCTCGGGCCTGCCGTTGCACGACACAAAAAAATTCGCTACATTTGCGCTCCTAAAAAACAGGAAAGACATGAACCATCGCACAAGACTTTTGATACAAGCCGGTTTGATTGCGGTTGCCGTCGTATTGGCCCTCCTCATCTACCGTAGCATTATGCAACCTGTACGTTTTCAACGTGAAAAATCAGACAGATCCGCTGTTTTGGTGCAACGGATGAAAGATATCCGCAAGGTTCAGCAAGAGCACAAGAAAGCCTTCGGCTGCTATATCGCGACGGGCGACAGCCTTATCAATTTTCTGAAAGAAGGCACGATTCCCTATGTGAAGATGATCGGAACCGTACCTGATTCGCTGACCGAAGACGAAGCTATTGAAAAAGGCATCGTTTCCCGCGAAACATTCCTTGAAAACGCTTTCACCGTACTTTTCCCCGAGCATGAAGGAGACAAGGAGCTGTTCTTGAGCAGACTGATGATGGTGCCTTTCAACAAGGAGGGAAAGAAGATCTCGATGGAAGCCGGCTTCATCTCCCGTAGCGGTTATCAGGTACCTGTATTTGAAGCCATGGTATCTTTTGAAGACCTGCTTGAAGGCATGGATGAACAGTTGATTGTGAACGAGGTGGCGCAAGCCAAAACCTACAACCGATATCCCGGCATCAAGATGGGAAGCATGACCGAGCCTATCACAGAAGGGAACTGGGAATAAACGCATACGGTTTCAACCGCAAACCCCCGTCCGCCAAGTCATGAGCGATCAAATAAGATGTATCGAGCGCAATATCAATCCCAATATTGCCAATTATAACGACGCCGACCTGCGGATATGCGTTTGCCTCCAACAGTACCGCCTTGACTTGGGAGTTTCGGGCGTGGAAGACCGTACGCCGCTGGCGTTGGCTTCCTACGACTTTTCCGCAACCGGAAAGAGTTTTTCCGAGTGTATTCAGGAACTGATGCTTTCCGAACAATTGCTGGACGCGTCCTTTCATTACGGCAAACGTATTTTCAGCGTGCCCGACTTTAAATCCACGCTGATTCCCGAAAAACTCTACGAAGCCGAACACGGGAAAGACTATCTGGACAGCCTGTTCCATCTTAACGGCAAAGAATGCATCACCCGTGAAATAGAACCCAATACCAAAAGTTTTATCCTGACGGCATTCAACAACAACTATCTTAAAACCGCCCAACGGATTTTTGCGCAAGACGATCAAGTGGGTTTTTTGAGCGTTTACGCCTGCTTGCTCCGCGAGTTGTTCCGTCTTGGACAGACCTACCGCCGTTTCTCTCACCACATTTTGCTGAACGTAAGGAAAAACGAGTTTGACCTCTGCGTAAAAGGGGATGAGGGTCTGCTGTTTATCAACACCTTTCCCTATCCCGATTTCAACAATCTGCTCTATTATTTCCTCTATGCGCTCAATACGCTCAAAATCGACATGGGCGCCGCCGCACTTTTCCTCTCCGGTCGGGCATCCGAACAGGATCTGTTGCACCAGATAGAAGACCATGTATACGCGGTAACCTATCTGCCCGCTCCCTCTAATATCCGTTTTCCGCGGGAGATGCCTTACGACCGTTATTTTATCTGCTTGTAAACATGCGCATCATAAGCGGAACCTTTAAGGGAAGAAGATTTCAGGCCCCCGGCAACCTGCCGGTCCGCCCCACCACCGACGCGGCCAAAGAAAGCCTGTTCAACATTCTTGGCAATCATCTGGATTGGAACGAGTTGGATGTACTTGACCTTTTTGCGGGTATAGGCGGCATTTCGCTGGAGTTTATTTCCCGTGGCGCACGCCTGGTACATGCGGTGGATTCTTTCCCTGGCTGCACCAAGTTTATTCAAGGCATGGCACAGAAACTGGAGATAGACAATCTGCAGGTTTTTAAGCAGGACGCCTTTGAGTATTTGAAACGCACCCGTTTTTCCTATAACCTGATTTTCGCCGACCCCCCCTATCAGATGCCTGACATCGCCGACATTCCCGATATCGTTTTAAATTCCGACTGCCTGGTGAAAGACGGCTTTTTTATTCTTGAACACGCCGACAGATACCACTTTGACCAAGACCCGCGCTGCATTGAGGAACGCCGCTACGGCAAGGTACACTTCAGTTTCTTCCGGAAAGTGGATTTATAATCCCGGAAGTATTCCTGCGGAATACAGTTTCAACACAAAAGCAGCAAACCGCCTACAACAATAGCCACAATCGATTTTACCGATTTAAGCAAGATGAACTTGCGGCGGGATTCGGCCAAAAGCAGCAGCGAAGTGTGTCCGTCTTGCACGATGGCGTTGGCGAAGAACACACTGAAAGGTATCGTCCCCGAGAAATAGAGCTGGATAAAGAGGAAATGCGGCCCCGACTGCGGAATCCAGCCCACCAGAAGCGCGACGGCCAACAGCAGCCACAGCTTGGATACATCGTTGGCAATCCATGCCTGCATATCCGTATAATATTGCAAGACGGCCAGGAGATAAAGCGTAGCCAAAGTCCAGAGAAAGAGAGATAGGAAATGCTTTTTCAGCAAATGATTCCAAAGATGCTCCTGCAGAAAATGCCGGTTGGCGGACAACACCAGGCCTAATGCCGCAAGTGTCAAGAGAGAGAGCAGTATCTGTTCCACATCGACGGAACAAGCCTCCGACCGACCCGGAAAAAAACATCTTACCTGCCATATAAAACAGCCGGCCAATAAAAAGCTCAGCAAAACTTTCGGAACAAGTCCGTTTCGGCCCTCCTGCTCAGGATGCGCTGCGGAATGCTCCGGGGCCGGGCGATGGCCGTCATCTTCATGCCATTCCACCCGGCAACAACTCGACATTCCGGACAGGGAACGCTTTTCTGAAAGTTTGTCTGCCAAAAAGCCTACACCCAGACCCAGGGGAAGCAACAGGAGCTCTATCCACAAGGTGGAAAGCGGCTCCAAGGCCAACATCCTAAAGGCATCATCCCCCAAGGCCGTAAATGAAACGGCGATAACCGCCCCGAAACTCACCGCCCTATGGGTGTAAAGGCTCACCACCATAAAACCGCCCACACAACCGGGAACAAACCCCATCAACCCCGAAAGCAACAACTGCCAACCGTAACGGAGAGAGCCGCCGGAAATCAACGGATTTCGACCACGACCGCAACGCATCCGATAAAGTTCCCAAAACTCCATCAGCATCATCACGATCATCACAAAAAAAACAATATGACACGTTTCCCAAAAAGGAGCCAACCAATCCATATCGTTTTAGAAATATACAATCTTATCTAAAAAAAGTGCATGGGCCGGAACCGATACACCCGCCTTGCAACGGTCTTTGGCCTCCACTATCGAAACCAGATCCGCCATCGAATAGCGACCCGTACCCACACCAAGAAGCGTACCCACCAAGGCCCGCACCATATTGCGTAAAAAACGGTTGGCCGTAAAAACAAACACCCATTGCCCATTGCCCAGGTATCGGAAATCGGCACGGGTTAAATCGCAAAGATTGTTTTTGGTGTCGGTATGCAATTTTGAAAAGGAGGTGAAATCCGTGCAAGTGCATAAGTAGCGGCCGGCATCCCGAATCTTCCCGGCATCGAAATCATACGGAAAAAAATAGCTGGAATGGGTGATGAAAGGATTCTTCTCCGTATGCAGATAATAGCGGTAGGTTCGCCGGATGGCCGAGAACCGGGCATGCATATCCATCGGCACTTCAAACACCGCATGAACTGCTATTTCCTTATCCAAAAGCGCGTTGAGCCGATACACCCAAGAGCGGCGTTCCCCGAAAGGAATCTCGCCCGCGTAATCGAAATGAGCATAATAGCAAGAAGCGTTCACGCCTGCATCCGTACGCCCGCAGCCGGTAACACTCGCCGATGTTTTCAATACAATCGACAAGGCTTTCTCTATACTTTCCTGTACACTGGGGGCATTGGGCTGACGTTGCCAGCCGCAGTAAGGCGCACCCCGGTAAGACAGTTGCAGAAAAAAGCGTTGCACGTTTGTAAGCCTTATCGCTCCGGACGGTAAAATCACTTGGAAGATTTACCCGAAGCCGGTTTGGCGGCGATGGAATCCCGCATCTGGGTATCGGCCTTGATGTTTTCAAGCCGATAATAGTCCATCACGCCTAAATGCCCTTCGCGAAATGCCGAAGCCAATGCCATGGGCACTTCGGCCTCGGCTTCGATAACCTTGGCCTTGGCTTCCTGCGCCTTGGCCCGCATTTCCTGTTCAAGGGCCACGGCCATGGCACGGCGCTCCTCGGCCTTGGCCTGCGCGATGTTTTTATCGGCATTGGCCTGGTCTATCTGCAATTGAGCGCCGATATTCTTACCCACGTCTATATCGGCGATATCGATCGACAGGATCTCATAGGCCGTGCCCGAATCCAAACCTTTTTCGAGTACCACGCGCGAAATGGAATCGGGATTTTCAAGCACCTGCTTGTGTGTTACCGCCGAGCCGATGGACGTAACGATACCTTCGCCCACACGCGCCAGAATGGTTTCCTCTCCGGCACCGCCCACCAATTGCTTGATATTGGTGCGCACCGTTACACGCGCCTTGGCGATAAGCTGGATACCGTCTTTGGCCACCGCCGTAACAGGCGGTGTATTGATTACCTTGGGATTTACCGACATCTGCACGGCTTCAAACACATTGCGCCCCGCCAAATCGATGGCGGTGGCCGTTTTGAAGTCGAGGTTCATATTGGCTTTGTCGGCCGAGATAAGCGCCTGCACCACCAAATTCAGATGACCGCCTGCCAGATAGTGGGCTTCCAATTCGTTGCGGTTCAGATGCAGCCCGGCTTTCTTGGCGGCAATGAGATTGCGCACGATAATTTGGGGCGGCACCTTACGCCAACGCATCAGAATAAGTTGCACCAAAGAGATGTTCACCCCCGAGACCAACGCATTGAACCACAGTCCCACCGGCACGAAATAAAACATAAGCCACAGCAAGACAATCCCTGCTATCACGATAACGGCAATAATTCCAGCTTCCATATCCTTTTTTTTAAATTTATTACTCAGCAATCGATTCTGTATCGGACGCAGACGTCCTGTCGGATTCCACCCATATCTTGCTGCCCTCCACCTTGCTTACCCGCACCGGAGTACGCTGATCGATGAAAGCCGACAAAGACTGGGCTTCGTATAGTTCCCCTTCGATTTCTATCGTTCCCGTAGGCGCCATGCGCGACACCGTAACCGCTTTCTGCCCCACTCTCAGCTTACCGACCGCTTCGTTTACCCGGCTATCGATAGCGGCATCCAACTGCAGTTTTTTCCAAGTGCGGCTCCGCAAAACAACCACCAAGAAAACCACCGAAAGCAAAATCAGGGCTGCCAGCACCAGATAACCCGGCGTAGAACCGTAAAATGAGAACACCAGCCAATCGGCCCCGACAAGAGAGACCAACCCCAATACTCCCACCACCGTAGTGCCGGGAAGCAACAGCAACTCAAGCGCCAAAAGCGTAAAACCCAGCAATACCAAAAAAGCGATCAATATATACAACATGGTTCCTTTTATTGTTTTTCCATTCGAAGCAACAGGCTTCCAATCACTTTTCCTCACCAACTTCCGCTGGCGCCACCGCCACCGAAACTTCCGCCGCCAAAACCACCGAATCCGCCCGAAAAGCCACCCCATGCCCCCTGATGAGAGGAAGAAGAGGCCATTCCGCCCAAACCCCAAAGAATACCGCCCACAGCTCTACGTACCTCGGGATTGTCGTCTCCGCCGAAGCCATCGCCCCGATTGCGGTTATTGCGGTGATTTATCCAAATTGCAAAAACTATCAGTATAACGATGAATAGCGCGATGCCCAACAAAATCAACTCACTTTCCCCCTCGGCGCTCATATATTCCTTGGCGGAAATTTCGCCCGAAGCCAGAGGCATTATCTTGACCAAGGCATGCATCAATCCTGACCGATAGTCTTCCTGCCTGAAAAAGGGGATCATCTCATTTTCGATAATCCGCTTGCAAACCGCATCGGGGATGGCGCCTTCCAGACCATACCCTACCGAAATGCTTACCTGCCCCGCCCCGTTCCGGTTTTTCGGCTTGATAAGGATAACAATGCCGTTGTTGTATTTCTTGTTACCGACGCCCCAATGCTCTCCTATCCGGTAGGCAAACTCAGCCGGCGAATAACCGCCCAGATCATTTACCGTAACGACCGTGATCTGATTGGTGGTGGAATCGTTGAAGGCACACAGCATCCGTTCCAAAACCGGCACATCTTCCCCCAATATACCGGCAAAATCGTTTACCAGACGTGGCGGAACGGGCGAAGGGGGTATAAGGTCGACCGAGGGGCCGGCAAATGCGGACACCGAAAAAAGAGTGGCGGCAAGAAAGCCGTACAGACACACGGCCAACGTCCGCCTCACCCTCAGGGAACTCTTTTTTATGAAACGCCTATTTTCCGCAAACCACTTCATCGGACAACTCGTTTACATTATTCTGAGGACGGGGAAACTTATCATGCAACAACTCGCCGATTTGCAACACCCCCGCCACTATTCCCCGGCAAAGCCGCCCCTGCCGCACCTCCTCCAGAATCAATTCCTTGGTCTGATCCCAAAAACCGGGCGTCACCACGGCATTGATTCCCGCATCGCCAATCACAGCCATCTTCCGGCTTATCGTAGCGATATACACCAACACACCTGTGCGGTGTTCGGTTTTATACATGCCTAACTTCTTAAAAACCCAAGCGGCGCGATCCAATACATTTTCTTCGCAACGGCTTTCCACATACACGCGGATTTCACCCGAAGTCCTAAACTCGGCCCGCTGTATGGCCTGCCGAATGGCCACAGCCTCCTCCTCGGTAAGGAAACGGGAACGTGCCATGATCATCTGCCGAAGTCAAAGGAAACTTCCGGTGCCTTTTCAGCTCCTTCGGCCGCCTCGAAATAGCCTTTCTTCTCAAAGCCGAACATTCCGGCCATCACATTCGTGGGGAATCGGCGCAGGGCGGTGTTGTAGGCACGCACCTCGTTATTGAACTTGCCGCGTTCCACGGCGATACGGTTTTCGGTACCTTCCAACTGCGCCTGCAATTCGGCGAAGTTCCGGCTCGATTTCAATTCCGGATAGCGCTCCACCGTTACCAAAAGGCGGCTCAACGAACCACTCAGCGCGTCTTGCGCCTGTTGGTAGCGGGCTATATTGTCTTCGGTAAGATTTTGGGGATCCACCTTTACCTGCGTGGCCGCCGCACGGGCTTCCACCACCTCCTGCAAGGTGGAACGTTCAAAATCGGCCGAACCTTTTACCGTATTCACCAAATTGGGGATCAGGTCCAGGCGACGTTGATATACGTTCTCTACCTGACTCCATGCGGCCTGCACCGCCTCGTCTTTCTTCACCAGGCCGTTATAAACCGACACGCACCAAGCCCCCGTCACAATAATCACTGCCGCCACGAGCAATATCACACTGTATTTTTTCATTTGCATCCTTTTTTGACATTATCGCAAAGATACGAAAAGTCGAGCGCAGAAGAAAGCCCCGGGGATTGCTTCTGCCGAGACCGGAGTATCTTCAGCGTCAGCTAAAGATACGAAAAGTCG
>CAMWNM010000046.1 GCA_947175635.1 uncultured Bacteroidales bacterium
TGCGCTCGACTTTTCGTATCTTTAACTGACGTTGAAGATACTCGGTCTCGGCAGATGCAAGCCCGGGGCTTTCTTCTGCGCTCGACTTTTCGTATCTTTAACCGACGTTGAAGATACTCGGTCTCGGCAGAAGCAATCCCCGGGGCTTTCTTCTGCGCTCGACTTTTCGTATCTTTGCAGGTTGCACAAGCATCCTGAAACAGAATGGACAATATGTTGGAAAAGCTTGACGCGCTCAGCGTCAGGTACAAGGAAATCGAAGAAGAAATGAACCAGCCTGAGGTAATGCAGGATATGAAGCGTTACATCAAGCTGAGCAAAGACTACAAGGATCTGCAGCCCATCATCGTGGCCTATAAGGATCTCCGGAACCTGATATCGAACATCGCCGGTGCCAAGGAAGTGCTCAATACCGAAAAAGACGAGGAGTTCCGGGAAATGGCTAAGGAGGAACTCAATACCTACAGCAGGCAGAAAGAGGAACTGGAAGAAAAGATAAGGGTCTTGCTCATTCCTGCCGACCCGCAGGATTCCAAAAACGCCATTGTGGAGATCCGCGCCGGGACAGGGGGCGATGAAGCCGCCATTTTTGCCGGCGACCTTTACCGCATGTACACGCGCTACTGCGATGAAAAAGGCTGGAAAACCGAGACGGTGGATTATACCGAAGGCACCGCCGGCGGCTATAAGGAAGTTATCTTCAATGTATCGGGCGATGGCGTATACGGCATCTTGAAATACGAGTCGGGGGTACACCGCGTGCAACGTGTGCCGGCCACCGAAACTATGGGCAGGGTCCATACCTCGGCCGCTTCGGTGGCCGTGTTGCCCGAAGCCGATGAATTCGATGTGGAACTCAAGGCCAGCGATATCAGGAAAGACACCTATTGTTCTTCCGGTCCGGGGGGGCAATCGGTAAACACCACCTATTCTGCCGTCCGCCTCACCCACATTCCCACCGGTATCGTGGTGGCCATCCAAGACGAGAAATCCCAAATCAAAAACTACGAAAAGGCGCTCAAGGTATTGCGTACCCGTATTTACGAAATCGAGTACCAGAAATACCTCGACGATATTTCCTCCAAGCGCAAGACCATGGTTTCGACCGGCGACCGTTCGGCCAAGATCCGTACCTACAACTATCCTCAAAGCCGGGTTACCGACCACCGCATCAACTTCACCACCCATGCGTTGGGTACGTTTATGGATGGCGATATACAGGAAATCATCGATGCCCTGCAATTGGCTGAAAACGCCGAAAAAATGAAAGAATCGGTAAGCTGATGACCCGAGAAGAACTTATACGACAGATACGGGCGAAGAAATCCTTTCTCTGCGTGGGGCTTGACCCCGACGTGGAGAAGATGCCCGCCTGCATCGCAGGCGAAGAAGATCCTATTTTCGCCTTCAACCGAGCCATTATCGACGCTACCCTGCCTTATGCGGTAGCCTACAAGCCCAACACGGCCTTTTACGAGGCCTACGGATTGAAAGGAATGGCGGCTTTGCAAAAAACAATCCGCTACCTGCACGGAAAAAACGTATTTACCATCGCCGATGCCAAACGAGGCGACATCGGCAATACCTCGGCCCGCTACGCCAAGGCGTTTCTCTCTCCGGAGGGTGATTTCAACTTCGATGCCGTTACCGTGGCTCCCTATATGGGACAGGATTCTGTTTCGCCCTTTTGGAGCATTCCCGATAAATGGGTGATTCTGCTGGCCCTTACCTCCAATCCCGGTTCGGCCGATTTTCAAACTTGTTCCGAATGCACACCCCCGCTCTACCGGAAGGTTTTGGAAACTTCCAGCCAATGGGGGACAGAACAGAACACGATGTATGTAGTGGGGGCCACCAAAGCGGCTATGCTTCAGGAGGTGAGACGGATAGTGCCCCGGCATTTCCTGCTGGTGCCGGGCGTGGGCGCTCAGGGCGGCAGTCTGGAAGAGGTATGCGAAAACGGCCTTGTCAAGGACGATATCGGCCTGCTGATAAATGCATCCCGAAGTATTCTGTATGCATCCAAAAATACCGACTTTGCGCATGCGGCGGGGATGGAAGCCTCCCGTATGCAACAACAAATGAGCCGCTATGTGTAAAAAGATGTTCCGTTGCCTGTGGCTATCCATGATGGGATTTGCCTTGTGCGGCATCAGCCGAGCGCAGACGGAGGTATATTCGTGGCTGTTTAAAAACGGCGACGGAGACTGGAAAGGAATGGCGGTAACCGACCCCAAGAACAACGAAAAGCCCTTTGTCGGCTGGATGCCGTTGCCAAAACACGATTCGACGGGGAAAGGGATGCTTTTTTCGGGTACGCACACCGGAGCGGGAGAATTCCTGTTTATCTTCAAGCCTTTCGGCGGGCTTCGCCCCAATTCCCTCTACCGCATTTCCACCGTATCTTCCTTTACCCTTTCCGGCAGCGAAAACCTATCGCCCGCCCGTCTGCACCTGAAGATAGGCGGCACCCCCGTACGACCCAAAATCAACTCGGGCCGGCCCAATTTCTCCAAAGGCAGAGGCGCCGAATCGGGGCACGATCTTTTCAGAATCGGCAGCATCCACGTGGAGACAGACACGGCCGGAGGCTATCCGCGCCGCTATTTCGCCCAGAATTACGATGCCCCCGTGATAGCCGCCACCAATCACTCCGGCACCTTGTACATGATTATCGGAGTGGAAATAGAACGCAACACGTCCTTGCCCGACCTTTGCCTGAACTCCCTGCGCATCCTTTTCGACTATGTAGGCGACGATAACGCGCTCTCCATTTACGACTACCGCCTTCATTGCACCGAAACCGACCAGGCCAACATCTTTACTTTCGAGATTTTTCCCGAAGAGGACATTCTGAGCTACAGTATCTACACCAAGGAAGGCCATCTGGTTTTGGTGGAGGAAGAAGACGAATGCCTGCCCTCCTGCCCCAACCTGATCGATGCTTCGATATTGCCGCCCGACGATTACCTGATAGAATTCGTATTGCCCAACGACCGCAAACTGATTCGGTTGTTGCACGTACATCCTTAGATAAAAAAGAGAATACCATGAAAAAAGTTGTTTTGATCAGACACGGTGAAAGTGCCTGGAACAAAGAGAACCGTTTTACCGGCTGGACAGATGTGGACCTGAGTCCCAAGGGTGTGGAAGAAGCCCGCGAGGCCGGCCAATTGCTCAAAAAGGAAGGCTTCCGTTTCGATATGGCCTATACTTCCTACCTCACCCGCGCCATCAAGACCTTGAACACGGTGCTGGAAGAAATGGGACAGCTCTGGATTCCGGTAGAAAAGACCTGGCGGCTCAACGAAAAGCATTACGGTATGCTGCAAGGACTGAATAAGGCCGAGACGGCCGAGAAATACGGGGAAGAACAGGTGAAGATCTGGCGCAGAAGCTACGATGTGGCCCCCAATCCGATGGATGAGAACGATCCGCGCAGTCCCTTTCAGGACGCCCGATACGCCAAGGTGGAGAAAAAGAACCTGCCCCTTACCGAATCGCTGAAAGACACCGTGAACCGTATCGTGCCCTACTGGACGGAGACCATCGTGCCGGCCATGAAAGAGCACGATGAAGTGATTGTGGCGGCCCACGGCAACTCCCTGCGCGGTATCATCAAGTATATCAAAGGCATCTCCGATACCGATATCGTTTCGCTGAACCTGCCTACGGCTGTTCCCTACCTGTTTGAATTCGACGATGAAATGAACCTCAAAAGCGACCGTTTCCTGGGAGACCCCGAAAAAATAAAAGCGTTGATGGACGCGGTGGCCAATCAGGGAAAGAAGAAATAATCCGACGAAAAAACAGACAACCATGTACAGGACACATAACAACGGCGAACTGAGAATGACCGATGCCGGCAAGGAGGTTTGCCTCTGCGGCTGGGTGCAACGTTCCCGCGACCTGGGCGGCATGACCTTTGTGGACTTGCGCGACCGCTACGGTATCACGCAAATCGTTTTCAATATGGACACGCAGGCAGACCTGTGTGCACAGGCCCGTTCTTTGGGCAGAGAGTTCGTGATCCAGGTAAAAGGAAAGGTGGCCGAACGCAGCAACAAAAACGCCAAGATTCCTACCGGCGACATTGAGATCATCGCTTCGGAACTCAAGGTGCTCAACGCGGCCAAGACACCGCCTTTCACTATTGAAGACCACAGCGACGGCGGCGATGAACTGCGGATGAAATACCGCTATCTGGACCTACGCCGAGACTGCGTGCGCAAGAATCTGAGCCTGCGGCACCGTTTGGGCATCGAGATCCGCAAGTACATGGACAACTTGGGTTTCATGGAAATCGAGACACCTTTCCTGATTAAGTCAACGCCTGAAGGAGCAAGAGACTTTGTGGTACCCTCCCGCATGAACCCGGGCGAATTCTATGCTCTGCCTCAATCCCCCCAGCAATACAAACAATTGTTGATGGTTGCCGGTTTCGACCGCTATTTCCAAATTGTGCGCTGCTTCCGGGATGAGGATCTGAGAGCCGACCGTCAGCCCGAATTCACGCAATTAGACTGCGAGATGTCGTTTGTGGAACAGGAAGACGTGCTGCAAACTTTCGAGGGCCTGATCCGCCATCTGTTCAAGTGCGAGAAGGGGGTTGAATTGCCGCCCCTGCCGCGCATGAGTTGGCAGACAGCCATGGACAAATACGGGTCAGACAAGCCCGATACCCGTTTCGGCATGGAATTCAACGCGCTCAAAGATGTATTTCCGCAAGGCAAGTTCAGCGTGTTCGACCAAAGCGAATGGATCGGCGGCATCGTGGTGGAAGGCGCTTCCGAATACACCCGCAAGCAACTTGACGAACTCACCGAGTTTGTAAAACGCCCTCAAGTGGGGGCAGGCGGCATGGTTTACATAAAATGCAATACCGACGGGAGCATCAAGTCTTCCGTCGATAAATTCTACACCCCTGAGGAATTGCAGGCCGTGGCCGATGCCTGTACCGCAAAAGCGGGCGATTTGATTTTGATTCTTTCGGGGAAAACGGCCAAAACCAAAGTGGCGCTGGGGCAGTTGCGGCTTGAAATGGGCAACCGGCTGGGCTTGCGCAACCCGTTTGACTACAAGGTTCTCTGGGTTGTGGATTTTCCGCTTTTGGAGTGGGACGAAGAAGCAGGACGTTTCTTTGCCATGCACCATCCTTTCACCGCCCCCAAGCCCGAAGACGAACATCTTCTGGAAAGCGATCCGGGCAAGGTTCGCGCCAACGCATACGATATGGTGATAAACGGTGTGGAAGTGGGCGGAGGCTCTATCCGTATCCACAACCGCGAACTTCAGAAACGTATGTTCAACGTGCTCGGATTCAGCGATGAAGAAGCTCAAAACCAATTCGGATTCCTGATGAACGCCTTTGAATTCGGCGCACCTCCGCACGGCGGACTGGCTTTCGGTTTCGACAGGCTTTGCGCCCTCTTCGGCGGATCGGACAGTATCCGCGACTACATCGCTTTCCCAAAAAACAATTCGGGAAGAGACGTGATGAGCGAATCTCCCTCGCCTATCAGCGGTGCGCAGATGGAAGAACTTTTCCTTCAATCCACGGCCAAAACCGAAAATAAAAAATAAAATCCTGAAAGAGCGGCAGACGTACAAACGGTTGCCGCTCTTTTGTTAAAAATTCCGGGCATGAAGAAATTTTTGCTGTTCCCGCTTTTATTGGTTTTATGCTTTGGCAGCCGGGCCGAAGAGCCTGACGGTTACTACAACAAAGCGCTTTACAAAAGCCGTTATGAACTTAAGGAAAGCCTTTACTTAATTATCAAAACCCACAAACAGCGCGAATACAGCGATCTGTGGGATGACTACGGAGAAACGGACACCGATCAAGACGGCTATATCATCGATATGTACAACGACTGTAACTTCGTTTTCAAGGACAACCAATGCGGTTCGGGCAGTTCGGGCAATGCGCAGAATCAGTGCGTATGCTATAACCGCGAACACTCGGTACCTAAAAGTTGGTTCAACAACCAATATCCGATGTACACCGATCTCTTTCACCTCTACCCCGTTTCGGGCTACATCAATTCCAGACGCAGCAACTATCCGTTTGGCGAAGTGGGCGATGTTACCTTTACGTCCACTTCCGGCAGTAAATTGGGAAAAAGCGATTTTCCCGGTTACACCGGCACCGTGTTCGAACCCGTAGACGAATATAAGGGAGACTTTGCCCGCACCTATTTCTATATGGCTACCTGCTACCACAACAACGTATCTACCTGGAACTCGGATATGTTTGCCAAAAACAATCTGGATGTATTCACCGATTGGGCTAAGGAACTGCTGCTCAAATGGCATCGTCAGGATCCCGTCAGCGAGAAGGAAACCAAGCGCAATGACGCCGTTTACGGAATCCAAGGCAACCGTAATCCCTATATCGACCATCCCGAATTGGTGGAAAAAATCTGGGGCGATGACACCGAACCTTTCGGCGGGGAGGAACCCGGAGACACCACCTCGGTCGAGACCCGCTTCTGGGGCTTATGCGATCTGCATATAAATGGAAGATATGTGGAAGTCCTTTATAGAGGCGGTTCTTTCGATTCGGCCGAAATCATCGATATTTCCGGCAAACGCCTGTGCCTGGCTTCGGTAAGACAAGACCGTTTCGGATACCGCCTGCCCGCCGCCGGCGTTTATATACTCCGGCTCTGCGTAGGAAAAAAAGCCTACAGCAAAAAAATCGCCGTGCGGTAAACCGGATTTTTCACAAGTGAGAGGGACTTATCCGTATGGGTTGATTCCCTCTCTTTTTTTTAGGCGAATCTGGTAAATGCTTTTCACCTACCCAATCGCGGCCGGAGAGAAAAACGATCGGATTGCAACGTATTGCCTCGACAAGAAATACGCAGTAAACTTTTCTTCTCTTTTGGCTATAAAAATCCAACTTTAATCAAGCAAAATATGCTTTGACACCGGCCTAAAAAAAAACGCCGCCTGCCATAAAATGCAGGCGGCGTTTTGATAAGGTGCTTGATAAAACCGGAAACGGTTAGAGTCGGATCAACCCGTTGGCTTCGGCATCCATCAGACAAGCCATAATACCTTTCTTGCTGATGTTCTTGATACCTTTGGCCGATACACGCAGGGTAATCCATGCGTCCGCTTCGGGTACATAGAATTTCTTGGTCTGCAAATTGGGATAGAATTTGCGACGGGTCTTGATGTTGGAATGGGAAACGTTGTTTCCGCTAATCACTTTCTTTCCGGTTATTTCACAAACTTTCGACATGGCTGTAATTTTTTTATTTGCGCGGCGTAAACAGGGCCGCGCTGCGACCTACCGCCGAAAATGGAGTGCAAAGGTCGGTATTTTTTTTTTAACAAACAAATCCCGTCCAAAAAGATTACATATAGTTATCAACATCAGGGCGTACCGCCCCCTGAAATCTTGCTGCGCACAAAATTTTTTTCCTGTCCGTTGTATCAGTCAGTTTGCTTTTGCTCTCGGCTGCTCTCGGCTTTCGGTATCTTTAACTGACGTTGTAGATACTCCGGCCTCGGCAAAATCAAACTGACGTTTGCTTTTGCTCTCGGCTTTCCGTATCTTTAACTGGCGTTGTAGATACTTCGGCCTCGGCAAAATCAAACCGATGTTTGCTTTTGCTCTCGGCTTTCCGTATCTTTGAAAGTTAAATCAACAACAAAACCGTAACATGCCAACAAGGGTTCTTTGGATTGACGA
The DNA here is from genome assembly GCA_947175635.1 of uncultured Bacteroidales bacterium. Taxonomy (GTDB): domain Bacteria; phylum Bacteroidota; class Bacteroidia; order Bacteroidales; family P3; genus Pullibacteroides. The sequence goes on from CAMWNM010000046.1 coordinate 7,703, forward strand.
TGAGATTGACCTGCTCAAACCGCATGTCATGTTCCTGCAAGCAAAAGGATATGAAGTCATTACATTAAACAACGGGGTGGATGCCGTAGATACCATCAAAAACCAGGCGGTAGACATCATCTTTCTTGACGAACAGATGCCGGGACTTTCGGGTCTGGAGACCCTCTCCCGCATAAAAACGCTTTTTCCTTCCATTCCTGTGGTAATGGTAACCAAAAGCGAAGAAGAAAGGATTATGGACGAGGCCATCGGTTCCAAAATATCCGATTACCTGCTCAAGCCCGTCAATCCGGGACAGATCCTGCTTGCCATCAAGAAGCAACTGGAATCCAAACGCTTGGAAAGTGAGCGTTCTACCTCATCCTACCAGCAGGAATTCAGGGAAATCGGCATGAACCTCTCCCCCAACCTTTCTTACAAAGAATGGGAGAACATCTACAAGAAGCTGGTCTTCTGGGATATGGAACTCAGCAAGACCGATGATGAAGGCATGAAGGAGATTCTCCGCAACCAGAAAGACGAAGCCAATCTTCTGTTTTCCAGGTTCGTGGAAAAGAATTACATCGATTTTCTCAAAAAAGGATCGGAAAATGAGTTCGATATGTCGCATACCGTGCTCCGCAAACGGCTTTTCCCCGTATTGAACGATGAGTTTCCCGTTTTCTTCATCCTTATCGACAACCTCCGTTTCGACCATTGGAAAGTGTTACAGCAGCATTTGCGCCCCTATCTGACCACACTGAGCGAAGACACCTACATGAGCATACTGCCCTCGGTTACACATTATGCCCGGAACAGTATGTTTGCCGGTCTGCTGCCCTCCGAAATCGAGAAAAAATACCCCGACTACTGGGTAAGCGAAGATTCGGTGCAATACAAGAACCAAAACGAGAGGATGTTGCTGGACGAGTACCTCAAACGTTTCGGCAAGGAGGTAAACTATACCTACAACAAGGTGCTCAACCAGTCTTACGGACTTAAGATACTCGACTATCTGCCTAAAATGATGGCCACGCCGCTCAATGTGATTATCTACAACTTCATCGACATGCTCTCGCATGCCAGTACGGAGATAGAACTGTTGCGCGAGATGGCCAACGATGACGATGCCTACCGTTCGCTTATCGGCTCCTGGTTCGACCATTCGCCGCTGCTGGAACTCATCAAGAGTCTTTCCGGAAAGAAAGCCATCGTGATCATCACCAGCGACCACGGGTCTATCCGTATCCACAATCCCGTACGCATCAAAGGCGACCGGGATACGAGCGTGAACCTGCGTTTCAAGATCGGGCGCAATCTGGAGTTCGATCCCAAGGAAGCTTTCAGCATCCGCAATCCCGGCGATATCTTCCTGCCCAAGACCACGATTACTTCCTCTTTCGTTTTCTGCCGGCAAAACGACTTTTTCGTTTATCCCAACAATTTCAACCAATACGTGAACTATTACCGCAATACCATCCAGCACGGCGGTATCTCGATGGAAGAAATGATGGTGCCTTACGCCGTACTCCAACCCAAGTAAGATGGAAGAATCTGTTTGTCTCCTTACGGCGCCTTCGCCCGAAGACCTGCCTCCGGCGGCCAAGTCTCTCTTGGCGCATTTTCCGCAGGAAAGGGTTTTCGCTTTCTTCGCCCCCATGGGGGCGGGCAAAACCACTTTCATCCAGTCGATCTGCGATCAATTAGGCGTGCAAGACAGTGTGGTAAGCCCCACGTTCGCCCTCGTCAACGAATACCGTGCCGAAAACGAACCCATATACCATTTTGATTTCTACCGCCTTAAAAATGCCGAAGAAGCACTTGACATCGGTATGGACGAATACTTGGAGAGCGGTTGCTACTGCTTTCTGGAATGGTCCGAGATTGTGGAAAGATATTTGCCCTCACACTATGTGCGTGTGGAGATCGAAGCCGACAGTAAAGGCGTGCGCCACATCACGGCCCGCCGAAAGAGCCTCACCGATATAGCCTGCTGATGGAAACCGTTTTTGACCAACAATGCGCCGTACATATAGGCGAAGGCTGTCTTCGTGCCGCCGACGAGATTCCGATACGCCGTCAGGGGAGAACTTGTGTGCTGGTCTGTGAACGGCATGCCGCACCACTGATTTTACCGCCGCTCATGGAAAATTGTCCGCGTTTGAGCAAACTCCCTTTGTACTATCTCGACGCTTCGGAGCCCGGAAAACAAATCGAAACCTTGCTTCCTCTTTGGCATGAATGGGCGAGAGACGGTCTTGACCGACACACATCGGTGATTCTTGTCGGTGGTGGTGTACTCTGTGACATGGGAGGTTTTGCCGCTTCCGTGTACAAGCGGGGAATCCCCTTTTATGCCATCCCCACCACCCTTTTGGCGATGGCCGATGCTTCCGTAGGAGGGAAAACCGCCGTGGATCTGGGCGAGATCAAGAATATCCTCGGTAATTTCCACCGTTCCGAAGCCGTTTGGATTGACCCTGTTTTTTTGAAGACCCTGCCCCGAAACGAATTCCTATCGGGCGCGGCCGAAATACTGAAGATGCAGTTTATCGGCAATCCCGGCCTGTCTTTTGCGGAACTGGAGAAATGTCTTGACCCGGGAACCTTTCCTCTTTCCCTCCTGCATTTCGCCATAGCTGAAAAAGCCCGCATCACCGGCATCGATTTCTACGAAGAAAACATCCGTAAGACGCTCAATTTCGGACATACTTTCGGCCATGCCTTCGAAGCCCTTGCACTGAAGCAGAACCGTCCCATCGCACACGGACAAGCGGTTGCCCACGGCATGGTGTGCGAACTTTACCTCTCCTGCCTTCTGGCTGGCTGTCCCAAGCATCTGTTCGTCCAAACCGCCCGCCTGATAAACCGTCATTACGGAATTTTCCGCTACGGGAAAGAAGACATTCCCGAACTGCTCGGCTATATGCTAAACGACAAGAAGAACCGCAACGGACAAATCTTTCCCGTCTTGTTGCAAGATGCAGGCAAGAGCCTGTACACCGAATCTGTCGGAACAGACCCCCTCCTGCAAACATTGAACACATATCCGTTCAACACGGATTTAGATTGAACCGATTATGAACAACATCTGCATACAATTCAAAAACAAGACCTTGGCCGCAGAAGTGCCCTTACCGAGTTCCAAAAGCATCAGCAACCGCTATCTCGTGCTGGAATTCTTAGCCGATGAGGAATTCGAACTCAAAAACCTCTCCGATTCGGACGATACGCAGCTGATGCGCAAACTGCTCAAAAAGATAGATCGTCAGGACGAGGATTCCGACAACGAAATAGAACTGGATTGCCATAATGCAGGCGCGGTGATCCGTTTTCTTACCGCCCAACTGGCTTTCCGTTCCGGCACATGGATACTGACCAGTTCCAACGCACGCATGAAAGTGCGTCCTATCGGTCCTTTGGTCGATGCCCTTCGCTCGATAGGCGTGGAAATAGAGTATCTGGAGGAAGAAGGCTATCCGCCCCTGCGGGTAAAAGGAAATCCTGAAGTATTGGAAACCGCAGGTATCGTAAGCGTGGATGCCGGACAAAGCAGCCAATTCGTTTCGGCCCTGATGTTGGCCGCGCCTCTTTTTCCACGCGGCCTGCACATCGAGATGTTGGGAGAGAACAAGGTATCATTGCCCTATATCCAGATGACAGCGCAACTCATGCGGTACTGCGGGGTGGACGTGGTATTCATAGACGGTAACAACATGTTCATCAACGGAGTTTTGCACAGTCCGTCTTTCTCGTTTGTGGAATCCGACTGGAGTTCGGCTTCTTACATCTACGGATTGCTGGCGCTTTCCGAAGGTGGAGAAATAACGCTTCCCTTGCTTTTTGAGGAGAGCGTACAGGGAGACCGCATTGTATGCGATTGGTTCGAAGCGCTGGGCGTGGAGACCGAATTTCTGGAAGACCGCGTGATTCTGCGCAAACAAGCGGGCGTGGAAATAGACCGTTCTCCAAAAGAATACGATTTCCTCCATCACCCCGATCTGGCCCAGACCATGGCCGTTTGCTGTGCCGCCATGGGAATCGAGGCGCGGCTGACCGGTATCTTCGGCCTCAAATACAAGGAGACTGATCGTATAGTGGCTCTTTACAACGAATTGAAGAGAATCGGGGCGAGCGTGGAACTTACCGAGACCGAAGATGATAACGAATTGCATATCTTTCCGGCCACGCTGCATCCGCAACACGAAATCGTGCGCACTTACGGCGACCACCGTATGGCGCTCTCTTTCTCTCTCTTGGCCATGAAATACGGCCAGGTGTGCCTGGAAGAGAAAGATATCGTGAACAAATCGTTCCCCGGTTTCTGGCGGGTGCTTGAAAAATTAGGCGCAAAACTTTAAAAAAAAATTTGATGAAACGTCTGTGTGTTCTTCTCCTGATATCCTGCATGGGATTTTCTTTATCGGAAGCCAAAAATCAGAAACCGCTCCGCGATACGCTGAACCTACTTTCCTTCAACGACTTTCACGGTTCCTTTCTGGAGACGGGCAATATTCCGGGGGCGGCCCGACTCACAGCCTCTTTCGACCTGCTTCGGCAAACACTGCCCAATGTCATGGTATTGGCCGGAGGCGACAATTACAGCGGCGGTTATTTTCCCCGCATGACGGGCGGCAGGCCGCAAAACACCGTTTTTGACCGTTGCGGAGTGGTTTATTCGGCCATCGGCAACCATGAATTCGACTGGGGTATAGCGGCCATGACAGAACGCCTCTCCTGGGGAAAGACCCGCTATCTGGCGGCCAATATCTTCTCCGATTCCCTCGGTCAGGAACGCCCCGATTGGGCGGTTCCCTACGCAATAGAAAAGCGGGTGCTTAAAAACGGTATCCCCGTACGAATCGCCTTTATCGGACTCACCACTTGCGAAACCAAAACGGCCGCACTTCCTTCCATCGTGGCCGACCTCTGCTTCGCCAACCCTGTTGAAGTGGCGAATAACCTAATGGAATACCTTAAAGACAGTGCGGACCTATACATTCTTCTTACCCATATCGGCACCGATATGGAAAACGGACAAGTGGTGTTTACCGATCTGGATGTGGACGGACTCACCGCCATTGATAACGTGGCGGGTATCTTCAGCGGCCACTCGCACAAAAGCGTTTACGGCTTACGAGACGGCGTACCTGTGATTCAGGCGCAGAACTATGGTCGCAAAATAGCCCGATTGCAATACGAGATAAGCCGAGACAAAAAAGGCCGGATTTCGCAACGTTTTATCGGAGGCGGCTTATTGGAAACGGGTATGGAAGCGGATTCCGGCATGGAAGAATTGATTGCAGGTTACCTTGCCGACCCCACCTATGGATTTAACCGTATCCTTACCGAAAACCTGCAGGAACTGGATCCTGATTTCAACATAGAAGGCACAGGCATCACGCCATTAGGCGCTTTGGTCACCCAGTCTTACGCCGACAGCTACCGCCGCGGCACGCATGCGGATTCATCCCGAATCGTGTTGGGCATATGCAATGTAGGCTCGATTCGCACCATACTTCCGCAGGGCGAGATCACACAACTGCAGGCGGGCAATATCGTGCCTTTCGGCGGGGTTTTGAACGCTTTCCGATTCAATGGCAAAAGCCTGCGCCGACTTTTTCAATACGGCATCGAATGCAAAGCGGGCTGGATGCAGTGCCACAACATGGAAATCACCATTGAGAACGGAAAAGTTACCGATTTGGTGTATATGCAGGACGGCATCCGTAGGCCTATCTACGATGAAACGCCCTGCACGGTGATAACGGAAAACTTCGTTTCTTCTGGCGGCGACGGCTATCCCACGGTCCTGTTCAACGCTCTGGAAAAAGATTTTTCGGAGATACCGGCCGCAGAACGCAATCCCACCGATGTGTTCATCCGCTATCTGGACGCCCAAACGAACATCGATATAAAAGACATTGCAGTACCCACAGTAGTGCTGAAATAAGTCTAATCCTGCCGGTCGAACGGGCGTTCTCCGTAAAAATCGTATAGGTAATGTAACCATTTTACCTTGGCCGCCGGATGATTCACCACCTTTTGCCGGGCCGCATCCCATTGGTCCGGCAATACCTCTATTTCCGTATTGATCTTGTTTTGGTGCAACCGGTCATAGATAACGCCTGTATAAATGGAGCGCGTGGGCTTCTGGAGCTTGTTGGCCGATATCTTAAATGCAATTTTCACGATTCAATCGGGCTTGCCCGATATCGGCCACTATCTTAGATTGCACTTGAATCACGAAGCGGAAACGCCTCAATTTGCGGACTGTTAAAAAAAAGCGGACTGAAAACGCCCGCTTGTTCGTGGTCACGCTGGGATTCGAACCCAGGGCCCCATCCTTAAAAGGGATGTGCTCTACCGGCTGAGCTACGTGACCTCCGGAATATGATAAGTTCTGAAAGAGCTTTCCGGCTTACCGACTTTTCATTCGGGTTCTACCGGAAAGGGTTGCAAAGATAGACCTTTTTCGGAAGAAAGCAAAATTTTTCCCGAAAAAGATTTTCAACCTCCTTTTATCGCTCATAAAGAAGGCATCCACACCTCCGCTCATGGATACTGACGCATTATTCCGTCGCAGCCAATCTTCATATATACATCAAAC
>CAMWNM010000047.1 GCA_947175635.1 uncultured Bacteroidales bacterium
TTTTTTTTTAACCTCCCGTGTGGGGGGGGTTCAACCGGGCGGGGGGGGGGGGGGTTGGGGCGGCGGGGGCCGCGCCCCCACTTTTACATTGTTTTTTTGGGGTGGTTGGCTATTCGTTGTTGAAAAAGCCGTGTCAGATCCTCTTTAAAAAACTTAAAAACCGAATGGATTTTATGAAAAAGGCGGGCGGAATCTTAAAAATACTTAAGCGTTAAGAAACTTTAACGTAAATCTTTAAGTCTCTCTTGAAGGAGGCTCTACATTTGTTGCCGTATCACAAAAATATCGGATTATGAAAAAATATTTAGGTGTTTGCATGTTGTTGATTTTGTTCTGCGTGTCGCTGCAGGGGCAGGAGAACGGCGGGACGACGGCAACATCGCTTGAAAAAGTGAGGCAATGGTTTGAAAAATTTGAGGAATATGCGGGAAGGACCGATGTGCTTACGCCGGGTGTGCTACAGAAGTTGCCTATAGGATTGCGCACCACGATAGGCAATACCGATTACGATATGTTGGTTACCCAGGCGGTGTTCGGTCCGGAAACCACGGAACTGGCGGTTTACCTGCGCATAGCGGGACCGGACTGGCAGGGGGGAAAACGTACGCTGTATTTCGGGGCAGACAAAGTGCTTATCAGCAGTGGCGGCGGGTTTGTGGGCGATGTGAAACTGGCTTTGATGGGCGAGGTATGTATCAAGGGAAAGGGGGATATGTTCACATTCAGGTTAATCGGAAGAAAGGAAGAGGGCAGTCATACGAACACGTCCGACGGGCTTCCCCCCACTTATGCCATTGTGAATTGCTCGGGATTCAAGGAATTGCAGTTGAGCGCGGTGTTTGAGCTGAACGGTACCCATTTCGCCGCCGTTAAAAAGGGTGCTCTTACCGAAGAACCGCTTTCGGTTTCTTTTTTCTGTGTTTCCTCCGGTATCGATGATATCGTGGTGAAGCTCAACCTGCCTGAATTTGCCTTGCGCTCGGTTCCCGACTGGACGTTCCTGGCCGAAGATGTGTGTTTCGATTTCAGCCAGATTCGCAATGCGCCCGGATTCAAAGCCTACAGTCTGCCCAAGGGAACAGGCGGTGCGGTGGACTTCAGTGAGATATGGCAAGGGGTTTATTTAAAGAAGGTACGCTTGCAGTTTCCTGACTATATCCGGAAAAAGGACGATACCCCGCCTGCCGTTGCCGTCGAGAAAATGTGGATAGACGAGAAAGGTTTTACAGGAAGCGTGGAACTTGAGAATGTGCTGCGTCTGGATGACGGAACCTTGGGCGGATGGGGCTTTTCGATCGAGAAATTTTCCATGGACTTTGTCCAGAACCATCTTGCCGGCGGCGGTATGGAAGGAAAAATAGAACTGCCGGTCAGCAAGGCCAATGCCTATCGTTACGAAGCCGGTTTTGAAACCGACGGTTCATGGAATATGAAACTGGCCTTGGCCGAAAAGGTGCATTTCGATTTCATGAAATCGCGCGAGGTGGAGCTTTATAAAACTTCGTATCTGCAGGCCAGGAAAGTGGCCGGAAAACCCTTTTCCATCAAAGCCTGTTTGTCGGGAAAGATGAAGTTCAATCCCACGGCGGCGGAAAACGACAATTTCGGTTTTGCCAATCTGGAGTTTAAGAACATGACGGTGAGCAACATCGAACCCTATTTCGAAGTGGACAAAATCTCTTGGGACGATGAACTTAAAATCAAGAATTTCCCCGTTTCTATCAAAGACATAGAAGTGACGGGGAAACAGAAAGACATTTCTCTTTCGTTCAAGACGCTGGTGCATTTCGGAAGTCAGGAAGACTGCTCTTTTGGCGGAGAACTTGGTTTGGGTCTGCATTCGGCCGTAGAAAAGGAGAATGAAAAACAGGTCTGGAAGTTCAAGAAGGTGGCTTTTACCGAGGCGGCCGTGGATTTTTCCAATTCCTTCCTCACCTTTAAGGGCGGGGTGCGTCTCTTAGACGATGACCCTGTGTATGGCAACGGTTTCCAAGGCAATGTGGAATTTTTGATTGCTCCGCTCAATTTCGGTCTTCGGGCCGACCTTATGTTGGGCAGCACCTCTTTCAAATACTGGTATGTGGATATGATGGCCAATCTGGGGCCCACCGGAATTCCTGTGTTTCCGGGTTTCAAGATATCGGCTCTCGGCGGAGGCGCCTACAAGAGGATGAACTTGGGTCAGGCTTCCGGTTCCTCGGCGGGCAAGACAAGCAGCGGTTTGACCTATGTGCCCGACAGCACGCGTTCTTTCGGTCTCAAGGCTTCTGTGGTGTTGGCTTCGACGGATGAGAAGATGTTCAACGCGGAGTTGACGCTGGAGATGCTCTTTAACCGTTACGGCGGACTTGCGGATATGTATCTGCGCGGGGCAGGGCAACTCATGTCTTCCAATCTGGAGGCGCTGAAGCGTTTCAATCAAAAGGTAACGCAATTGGCATCGGCCATACAGCCAAGTTTGGAAGACCAACAACGTGCCGTGGCTTCGGAAGCGGCCATTTCTGCGCAGGTGGAACTGCACATGGATGTGGAGAACAGGATTTTTACGGGCAATTTCGATGCTTTTATGGATTTGGGCATTATAAAAGGATCCGGTACGCGAGGAAAGTTAGGCTCATTGGGCATGTCGTTCGGTGGCGGGGACTGGTATATCAAGGTGGGTGAACCGGCCTCTCCGTTGGGTGTGAAGATGAAAGTGGGGCCGGTGCAGGCTTCGTTGGACGCCTATTTCATGACCGGGAGCCGTTTGCCGGATTTTCCCGCATTGCCTTTAAAGATAACGCGTCTGTTGGGGCATTCGCAATACGACAGACCCGATCTGTCCGATCTTAAAAAGGGTGCGGGTCTGGCGTTCGGTTCCAGTTTCAAACTCAGTACGGGCACGATTCCGCTTCTGCTGTTTTACGCCTCGTTTGATGCCGATTTGGGTTTCGATATCATGCTCAAACAGCATCTCAACAGTATATGTGCCCAGACAGGAACAAAGCCGGGCATCAACGGTTGGTATGCGCAAGGACAGGCGTATTCCTATCTGATGGCGGATGTGGGGCTGTATCTCAAATTATTCGGGAAGAAACGCAATTTTTCGGTTCTCAAAGGGGAAGTGGGCGCCATGTTGAAGGCCGCGTTGCCCAATCCAGCCTCCTTCTCGGGTGGATTCGGCGTTAATGTTTCCATTCTGAACGGATTGGTGAAAGGGCGTTTCGATGTGGAGTTCGATTTGGGACAAGCGTGTACGATATTGGATCAGGGTTTTGCCGATGGGGCCGAAATTATCGCCGACCTCAGTCCGGCCGATGGAGCCGAAAAAGTGGATGTTTTCTCGATTCCGCAGGCGGCCTTCAACCTGCCGATGGAAACGGAAATCGATGAATCGTATGACAATGAGCAGAAACAGCTTAAGCTCAATCTGGACCAATATGAAATTTGGTATGGCGGCACCCGTCTGGCGGGCAAATTCAGATGGAACGAAGACAAACGTTTGGTGGAGTTCGTTTCGCATGATGTTTTGCCATCCAACGCCAAGCTTGATTACAGACTGGCCGTAAAGGCGAAAGAGAGAAAAGGGGCCTCTTGGACTGATCTTCAAACCGAGGAGGGAGGCCCTTACAGAGAAGAAAGAAAATATGCCTTTACCACCGGTGATGGCCCCGACAGCATTCCGTGGAGTAATGTCAGGTATTGTTATCCGGTAAGGGAACAACGGCATTTCCTGCCGCGTGAATACAGAAAAGGTTTTGTCTTTCTGGAAAAAGGAATGCCCGGATTGCTGGCGAACGAAGATTACAAGAAACGGGTTTATCTTGTGTCGGCCCACGATACGCTGGATGCAGCCTTTACCTATAATCAGGCAGAAAAACGCATCGCATGGTTTATGCCCGACGGATTGCAACCTCAGACCGAATACGAACTCTTGCTGATCCTGCAATACCAGGGCGGGCAGAATCCGGTTGTGTCGGCGGAAAACTTCGATGCGGCACATTCTTCCATCCAACAGACCGGGGTTCAAACCGCGCAGATCACGCTCTATGAAGGGCAGGGTGGAACGCTTTCACAGGAAACGGTGAATCTGGGAGCTCAATCCCTGTTGAAATCTGAAAAAGACAAGATTATACTCCGTTATGGTTTCACTACCAGCCGTTATCCCGATTTCGGCAGTAAAATAGCGGCGGTGCGTCTTACCGAAACCTTCCGTACCCCACTCCTGTACATGGCCGAAAGCGGTCAGGTCTACACCCCTTCGCCGGATGTCCATTACCTGCAGGCAAACATGAAGGCCGATGAGGGCTTTGATCAGACCGAACTGACGGGAACCCGCTTCAGCGGCGGCGAACCTTTGATCAAACCTCTTGCCGACCTGGGTAACGAGCCCTATTACCAAGAAAGTATATATCCGTTGGTATATAAGGAATACCCCTATGGCGGCAACGTGCAGTTTGACCGGGACGCCGCCCATGCCGGTCTTGTTCCTGACTGGGCGGTGTATGCCTCTGCCTTGTATGATGAAAAAGACAACACATCCTTTCCCTGGATTTATTATCTCGGTCCGCAATACAAGGCCGATTTCGATCAAGTGCTGTGCGGCGTGGCCAATGCCGGGATATATGCCTTGCCCTATCATTACGCATGGCTGTGGAAAACCTTTGTTCCGATAAAGAAAGGTGCTTATCCGATAGAGTTGCGCTACGTGCTTCCCGACGGTACGTTTACCTCCACCCGGAGGGCGGTGTTTGAAAACAGAATCGATTAACCGACAAATATCTTGCAGGGAGGCTTGCCCATGCCGGGATGTTGCGCATGCGGCGAAGCCTCTCCCCAACATAAATCACTTATCATGAAGAGAAGAAAAATATTTTGGCCTCTCAAAAAAAATGCATCGTTTATCAGCCAGCTGACGGGGTTTTTCCTTTTGGCGGCATCCTCCGCCTTGCCGGCCCAAGGCTTCGACACGACCGTGTATATGACAGGAAAAGTGTGGAACAACGAAGTGCTGCTGCGTTGGGCGGCAACCTCGCCCGCCTTGTGGCAAACGGCGATGGAAAAGGGTTGGGTGCTGGAACGTTATGATTTCGACACCGCTCTGTTTTCAGCTTCCATCGCGGCCGGCCTTGAAACGGCGCCCGTTATGGAACGCCACCTCATTCCGCCTTTTTTGCAAACCGATACCGCGCTGTTGTCGGCCATGGCCGACACTTGTCCGTATATGGCCGTATTGGGGGAGGCTGTGTTTTCGCCCGAATTGCGGCTCACGATGGGGGGCGGTGCGTTACAGTCTCCTTGGGGGCGGATGGCAGATGAGATACAGCGGAAAGAACTCCGTTTCGTGATGGCCAATCTGGCCTACGACCGTTCTTTTCCCGTAGCTTGTGCCGGTGGTATGGGGTATGTGGACAGGCAAGTGGAATCCGGGCATTTTTATCTCTACCGTATCTATCTGAACAGCCCCGAATCCCTTGTCGATACGGCACTTTTCTTTACCCGTCTCGCATCCGGCAATCCCATACCGCCCTTGCAGGAGCTGCAAGCCGAATACGGCCCGGGAACGGTGAATCTTTCGTGGCGTACGGATTTGGTGGAGAAGCTGTGTATCGGCTATTTTGTGGAGCGTTGTTCTGCCGGAAAGAGAAAACAGGAAAATTTTGTCCGTCTGCACCAGACGCCGGTTACCGTATTGCAGCAAAACGAATCGGGTTATATCGCCTACACCGACAGTCTGCCGGATTCCGATACGCGCTATGCCTATCGCATTGTCGGCCTGGATTTGTTCGGACATGAATTTCCTGTGGCGCGGAGCCAATACGGTAAAAGCGCGGCGGCGCCTGTGGCGGCCGCAACCATCGACTCGCTTGTGTCGGGAACAGCATCGAGACTTTGCCTGCATTGGTCGTATCCCCAGCAAGGGGGCAAAGTGGAAAGTTTCTCGGTGTACGTTACTTCCCGTCCCTATTGGGAGGAGGCCCATACGCGTACGCTTGCGTCCGGACTTCCGGCCCGCAGCCGTTCCTTTCAAATAAACCCGGAATTGCTTTCGGAAACCTCTTATTTTTACGTGTTGGCGGAGGGGGAGAAGGATGATTCCCGCCTTTCCGCACCCTATTTCTTTTGGAAAAAAGACAGTATTCCGCCCGCTCCCCCCGTTGGGTTGGCTTTTGAGGTGGACAGCGTGGGTGTGGCGCGTATTTCATGGCATCCTTCCGCCGAAAAGGATTGGGCCGGATACCGGGTGTTCAGGCGTATAAAAGAAACGTCCGAACCGGTGCAGCTTACCACCGGTCTGTTGCAAGACACGGTTTTTATCGATACGCTTTCGATGCGTACGCCCCAGTATTTTTATTATTCTGTGGCGGCGGCCGACCGTAGCGGCAATCTTTCCGGACACAGCCGCTTGCTGGCGGTTAAGAATCTCTTGCCGGACAAGCCGGCCACTCCGCTTTTTTCACGCGATTGCCGTCGGGACGGGAATAGGCTTGAAATCGTTTGGTACAACAGCCCTTCGCCCGATACCAAGGGGCATCTTCTGTTATATAAAGAGGATTCTTCCTCCTGGATACCCTTGCAGGATTTTCCGCTGAAACCCCGGGGCGAGATGCCGGAACAGACGCATTTTTCGTTTCCTCTGCCGGATCGTGTACGCCCTGCGTCCTATACGTTTTCAGTGGTGGCATACGGCCATAATCCCACTGTTGATACGGCGATGACCCCTTTCCCATACACTTATACGCATATGCCCTCGATTCGTCCGCCACGCCTTTTTGCCGTGGTGGATGCCGACAACCGATACGTGCAGCTGCAATGGAAAGAGAAAGGGGTACGGTACGGCAAGCGGTTGTTGCTGTATCGGAGATCGGACACGGAACCATTGCGTCTGCTGGCCTCTTTGGATGAGGAGGCGCTCAAAAAAGGCTATTACACGGATTTTTCGGTAAGCATGAATACGGTTTACGGATATGTCTTTCAAGTGGAGTATGCCGATGGTCTTTGGTCGGAATATTCTTCGGAATGTAGTGTGGAATATTAGCCGGATAGGCTGGGATTCAAAATTTCGGTTTAATTTCGTGGAATCGGAGTCAGACGCTATGGCAAGCATGGAAAACACAGACGAAAATCCCGCGCTTTCGCTGGCGCTGGAATTGGTGGAGCAGACAGGTCTGCATCTTTTCCTTACCGGTAAGGCGGGTACGGGAAAGACTACTTTTCTGAAAGAAGTCTGCCGGCGCGCGGCCAAGCGCATGATTGTGCTGGCACCCACCGGTATTGCCGCCATCAATGCGGGTGGAAGCACGCTCCATTCGTTTTTTCAACTTCCTTTCGGTTTATATCTGCCCGGTTATCACCGTCAGAACAAATTCCGCATCGGTAAGGAAAAAATCAGGCTGATGCGCAGTCTCGACCTTATCGTGATAGATGAGGTAAGTATGCTTCGGGCCGATATTTTAGACCAAGTGAGCGGTATCCTGCAACGTTATCGGGGCAATAACCGGCCCTTTGGCGGTGTGCAGTTGCTGATGATAGGAGATTTGCAGCAACTTGCCCCGATTGTGCGCGATGAAGAATGGGAAGAAATGAAGGCCCATTACAATTCACCTTATTTCTTCGACAGCCGTGCTTTGAAAGAAGCCGGGTTTGCCTGTGTGGAACTTACCCGCATCTACCGTCAGTCAGATGCGGCTTTCATCGAACTGCTTGAAAAAATACGCAGGCGGAGTCTGGACAAGGACTCCTGGGATTTGCTGGCCTCTCGCTATCGGCCCGATTTTTCTCCCGGCGATGAAGAAGGTTATATTACCCTCACCACGCACAACTATCAGAGCGACCGTATCAACGATGCCCATATAGAGGCTTTGCCGGGAAAAGATCACGTGTATGAAGCGGAAGTAAACGGCAATTTTCCCGAATCTTCCTTTCCCACTTGGCAAACCTTGCGTTTCCGTACGGGGGCGCAGGTAATGTTTGTTAAAAACGATTCTTCGTCAGACCATCGCTATTACAATGGCAAGATAGGGCGTGTGATTCGTTGCGAGAACGATAAGGTTTGGGTGGAAAGCGAGGGGACGGAGATTGAGGTGATGCCCGAATCATGGGAAAACACCCGCTATGCGATAGACGAAAACACCAAAGAGATCAAAGAAGAGACCGAGGGGAGTTTTCGCCAGCTGCCGCTCCGTCTGGCGTGGGCGGTTACGATTCACAAGAGCCAGGGGCTTACCTTCGATAAGGTGGTGATAGATGCCGGCCGTGCTTTCGCCCACGGGCAGGTGTATGTGGCTTTGAGCCGTTGCCGCAGTCTGGAAGGGGTGGTGTTGCGTTCTCCGCTGACTCAGGAGGCCCTGATTGGCGATGTGAGGGTGGATTCGTTTGTTTCTCGGGTGGATTTGCAGGTGGATGCGCCGCGTCTGGAAGCGGCAAAAACCGATTATCTGTTTGCCTTGTACCGCGAGCAGTTCGATTTCTCGCAGATGGCCAGATGCCTGAACGCCGTGTGCGAACTGTTCTCGGCTTCGCTCAGAAACATGTATGTGCGTTTGTATGAAGACCTGCAACGGGCCCGCCTTGATTTTGAACAGAATGTGTATCGGGTGGGAGAACGTTTTGCACAAGAGATACAGGTTTTGCGTACCCGGGAAGAAGCCTATCGGAACCAAAGGGCGGTTAAGGCCGCATGTTATTTTTCGGAATCTCTCCGTACAATTCTCCAACCCCTTTTACCTCGGCTTGCGGTGGAATCCGATAACCGCAAGGTGCAGGAAACGCTCTTGAACCGGAAGAACGAACTGCGGTATTTGTTGAACGAGAAACTCCATACCCTTGAAGTCGTTTGTCAGAACGGCTGGTTTTCGCCTTTGTCTTATCTGCGTACCAGGTCGGAATTGGCGGCCGGCAACGAATCCGGCGGCATTTCCGTTTCATTGAAGAAGAAATCAGATTCCGGCCGGGAAAACCCGAAAGGCGGTAGGAAAACATCCGTAGTGCCGGATTCAGGCATCGTTTCAGAAAGCATCGTGTCGAATCCCGCCTTGTTTGAGAAACTCAAGGCATGGCGCACCGAAAAATACAGGGAAGAGGGTAGGCCGGCCTATATGATTCTTTCCCAAAAAGCCTTGGCCGGAATTGCCGACGCTGCGCCCAAGACCCTACAGGAACTCCTTGAGGTAAAAGGCATCGGCAAGCAGAAGGCGGCCCGATACGGTGCCGAAATACTGAAAATTGTGAACGGAGGGGATTAATCCGGCCGGCAGCTGTCTTACTCGACCAGAGGAAAACCCGGTGTGTGCCAGGAAAGAAGCGGTGCGCTGCCGTCTTGGCTCAGGGTATCGGTGTAGATGAGAAAAATCTGGTAGCGTTCCGGATAACGGGCGGCGAACGCCGTCGCTTTTTCTTTTCCCATTACCATGCAGGCGGTGGCGATGGCATCGGCTTCCCAGCAATCTTCGCACAGCACGGTGGCGCTCAAAAGCGAATGTTGCACAGGTTTCCCGCTTTGCGGCGAAATGGTATGGGCATAGCGTTGCCCGTTTTCCTCGAAATATTTGCGGTAGTTGCCCGAAGTTACCAAAGCGCGGTTCAACAGCGTGAGTCTGGACAAGATGGTTCGTTCCGCATCCGCCTCAGGCGCGGGCCGTTCAATACCTACCGTCCAAGGCTGTCCGTTCTGTTTCAAGCCTTTTCCGCAAATTTCTCCACCGATATCCACCAGATAGCGGGTAATGCCCAATCCTTCCAGAAAACGGGCGGTGATATCGGCGCAATAACCTTGGGCAATTGCGTTGAAGTCCAATTGCAGTTCGGGGCGGTCTTTCTTTACCTTCCCCTCTTCAATCCGCACTTTCCGCCAGCCTACATAAGAAAGTATTTCCGTTCTTTCCGCATCGGTGAGCGTGCGTCCGCCGCTTTGGGAACCGAAGCCGTAAGCGCGGGTAAGCGGCCCCACGGTAATATCGAATACGCCGTCGGTGAGGGCCGAGATATGCTGTGCCTTGGCGAACATGTCCTCGAACATATCGCTTACGTAAAAATCCTCGTTGCGGTTTACCCGGCATATCTCCGAATTTTCGTTCCAAAGCGAGGCGCAGAGGTCGAAGGCCTCCAAAAGGGAATCGATGCGTGGTTGCAGTTCGCAAGCCGACAGTCCGGGCTTATCGGTATAATAGCTCAATGCATAGTAAGAGCCTTGCGTCACGCCGCCCATTTTCTGCATTTCTTCCTGCTTGGCCCCGCAGGCGCATAAGCACAGCAGGCATACGGCAACGAAACCGATCGATAGTCCGTTTTTGAGGATGCGTTTATTCATCTTCCCAATCGGTATAAGAACTGGCGGTTTCGTACAGCCGCAGTTTGGTGAGTTTTACATGAGGCGGCAATACTTTTTGCAACCGCCGGGAAAAATCAAGCAACAGGTTTTCGCTAGTAGGCTGATAAGGCAGCATCACAATCCGCATGCCGTCTTTCTGCAACGCCTCTGTCCACTTCCAGTCTGCATCACGGTTTAGAAAGAGAGAATGGTCGAAGGGTTCTATGATAGATCGGTTCACAATCTTCTTCAGTTCCGAAAAATCCATCAGCATGCCTGTTTTGGGATCCTCGGTATGGGAATGCAGAAAAGAGTTTTCTTGTATCGGAAGAACCGAACGGACCGTTACTTCGAGACGGTAGGAATGTCCGTGGATGTTGGCGCAAAGACCGTCGTACCCCTTGAGGGCATGGGCGGCTTCGAAAGTAAAGATTTTGGTGATGCTGAGTTTGGCCATGGCGAGTTTTTTTCAGGAGGAAAGATGGGCAACGAGAATGCGGATTCCGATGCCGATAAGCACCAACCCGCCGATACGGTTCACGGTCTTGAACGGGAGTTTCTGCATCTGCCGGCAGGCAAGGTATCCGCCTCCCATACCGATAATGCTCAGCAGCATCACGGCCACTGCGACACTGATGCAGATACGGGGCAGGGGAACTTTCAGCATCTTGAGGCTCACGCCGACGGCAAAGGCGTCTACACTCACGGCCAAAGCCAGAAGGAGCATGGATTTCCACTGGAACATGGCGTGTGTCTGCAAGGAGGAATCCTTACGGTTGAAACTGTCGATAAGGGTTTTAAGGCCGATGCCTGCAAGCAGGCCGAAAGCCAGCCAATGGTCGTAACGGGCAACGATGGGGTTCATGCTCCACCCCAGCATCCAGCCGGCCACAATCATGAGGATATGGAAAAAGGCAAATATCAATCCGGCTTGCAAGGCGTTCCATGCCAAGGGGGGAAAAGGGTCTTTCTCGCCTTTTTTCAGCGATTTTTTCCATGCCGAGCGCTGCATACCGAAAATGAGGCATACGGTAAAGCAGTCTAAGGACAGGGCTATCGACAGCAAAACAAGCGAGGCCGAACTCATTGCACACTATTGAAGCAAGGTCTGCTGGAAGTGGCGCAAGGTCTCAAGCACGTTGCTCCGTACGTGGATGAAGCATTCCACGCCCAAAGCGCGGAAAGGTTCTTCTTCGGCCGCCGCGCCTGCGTAAACGATGTGGGTCTTGCCTTTCAAGACGGGGCAGGCTTCGGCCGCCAAGCCGGCATATTCCTCATCGCTGCTGCAGAGTACAGTGATGTCGGCTTTGCTTTCAAGCGCGGCCTTGGCACCTTCGGAGCCGTTTTCGAAGCCGGCATTGTCGACGATTTCGTATCCCAGACAACCGAAAAAGTTGGTGGCGAAACCGGATCTGGCCTTGCGCATGGCAAGGTTGCCGCAGGTAAGCAGGAAAACTTTTGGGCGTTTGCCGCTCCGGGCCGCATAAGCTTCGGTTTGCAGGCGAAGTTCTTCAAAGGCCTGCGCACCGCGATAGGGACGGAGGGCTTTGTATTTGCCTTCGGGCGCGGGCTGATCCGGAGAGAGTTTTACCTGATCGGCTTCTTTTTCGTTCAGGTTGGGGAACTGATTCACACCCGTAAGGACGATTTTGCGTTTGGCCACGTCTTCATTGCGTTTGGCCGCGCATTTTTCAATCTCTTCCTGAAGTGTTCCGCTTTCAAAGCCGGCGGCGAAACCGCCTTTCTCTTCGGTGGAGAGGAAGTTTTTCCAGGCCGCATCGGCCAAGTTGGCCGTGAGGTTTTCGATGTAGTAGGAGCCGGCGGCCGGATCGATAATGCGGTTGAAGAAAGATTCTTCTTTCAGCAATATCTGCTGGTTGCGGGCGATACGGGCCGAAAAGTCGTCGCTTGGACGGAAAGCCTCCGAGAAATCGGAAACATGAATGGAGTCGGCTCCGCCGATGGCCGCGCTCATGGTTTCGGTGGCAGAGCGAAGCAGATTCACGTAGGGGTCGTAGATGGATTTGTTCCAAGAGGACACCACGGCGTGGAGAAATACCGTCTTGCTCTCTTCCTGCCGCGGCTTAAATCCGTCTATCAGATGCGCCCACAGCAGACGGGCGGCGCGGATTTTGGCGATAGACATGAAATAGTCGGATCCGATACCCAGCACCAAGGTGGTTCTGGGGGCTATTTCATCGATGGAGAGACCTTTGTCGGTAAGACGTGAAAAATATTCCAGAGCCCAGTTGAGCGCCATGCCGAGTTCCACCGCATTGGTGGCGCCGGCATTGTGCAGGGTGGCGGCGTTGATGCTCAACAGGCGGAATTTCGGCAAACGACCGGCATATTGTCCGAAGATACGTACCGTTTCATCGATATTGGCCTCCAACGACTGGTAGTAGTCGCCGTGAAGGAGCGCGTAGTTCAGCGGATCGAAATCGATGGAGCCGTAAACCTGTTCGGGTTTGATATGATGTTTGTCAAGATATTCGGTAAGGAGTTGCAACGTCTTTTCGTAGGAACGGCTGCAAAGGAGGTGGATGCCGGTATGGGTAAGGTCGATGTTTTCCAGCAACTGTTCAAGCTGGGCAAGGTTTTCCACATTGCGGGTGCAGACACCCACCGATTCTGCGCCTTTTTCGGCGGCTTGGGCGGCCAGCGCGTTACAGGCCGCGATATCGTCGAGGCGGAAGTCCTGACGGATTTCCCAATCGTTGTTTTCGGTCCGGTTGCCGCGGATATAAGGAAACTCGCCCGGCTCTATGGCGGTGAGTTCAAGGTTTTCGGTATCTTCGGCCCGGTAGAAAGGATTTACATTGAATCCTTCGTCGGTTTTCCAGACTAATTTTCGGTTGAAGTCGGCACCTTTAAGGTCTTTTTCAATGGCTTCCATCCATTCCTGAGTGGAAATGGCCGGAAATTCGGAGAAGAGTTTTTCTTTGTTCATGGTTGTTGGTTTGGCACCTTGCCGGAGGGTATGGCCTTGGGCGGGGTGCTTGAAAACGGCCGTAAAGTTACAATTTTTTTTGCGCCTTTTTTCTCTTTCTTGGACCGCCAAGAAAGAGAAGAAAGGCTTGGCCAAAAAAGAGAAAGAAGCGGAAAGCGCTCTGGGGAGCGCGCGCCTGCCGGCGCCGAGGGTGAAAGGGCCGGGGCCTGAGGCCGCCAAGGGCTCTGCCCTTGGAACGCGCGGAGCGGTGGAGGGCGTGGATAAAAACGGGACAGGCAGAGGGGGTGTACACTTTGTTCGGCTAAGAAAGCGGAGCCTGCGGCGGTTTTTTTGCGCCTTTCTTCTCTTTCTTGGACCGCCAAGAAAGAGAAGAAAGGCTTGGCCAAAAAAGAGAAAGAAGCGGAAAGCGCTCTAGGGAGCGCGCGCCTGCCGGCGCCGAGGGTGAAAGGGCCGGGGCTTGAGGCCGCCAAGGGCGGAGCCCTTGGAACGCACGAAGCGGTGGAGGGCGTGGATGAAAACGGGACAGGCAGAGGGGTTGGTAGGCTTTGTTCGGCTAAGAAAGCGGAGCCTGCGGCGGTTTTTTTGCGCCTTTTTTCTCTTTCTTGGACCGCCAAGAAAGAGAAAAAAGGCATGGCCAAAAAAGAGAAAGAAGCGGAAAGCGCTCTGGGGAGCGCGCGCCTGCCGGCGCCGAGGGTGAAAGGGCCGGGGCTTAAGGCCGCCAAGGGCTCCGCCCTTGGAACGCACGGAGCGGTGGAGGGCGTGGATAAAAACGGGACAGGCAGAGGGGATGGTAGGCTTTGTTCGGCTAAGAAAGCGGAGCCTGCGGCACGTGTTGAGTGCGAG
>CAMWNM010000048.1 GCA_947175635.1 uncultured Bacteroidales bacterium
AAAACGTTCCCTGCGGTTCATGAACATTCCATCTATCAAATTCTTAGATAAGAACAATGTTTTTTTTTCTATATCCTTCGATTCATCAATGACTTTTTGAAGTGTATCAGGGGGAAAGATGACCAGACACGGCGCTATTGCCTCATATTTTCTACTGTTCAATTCACAAAAAAAATTTCCTTTCCCCATCAGAAAAATTAAAGCGAAATCTGTCAGGAAAGCCTCAGGGCATATTGTGGGAAACTCATACCGTTTGATAAAAAAAATATCATCTTGCCATCTCAGTAGGTGAGAGGCTTCTTTGCCCGATTCGGTGTTCAATGTCAAAAAAGATATGGATTTATGCATGGGGCGGCTGTTTGCCAACTAAACAATGGTCGTTAAAGTACCCCCGAAAATTTTTCATTCCAACTTTCGGGGGTACTTCATCTTACAATTGCGTTTTCTTTTTGCTGTCTCTACGGCCGAACAGGAACAATACGATGCACAGAACCACGCTTGAGCACAGCAAAGGGAAAATGGCTTCCTTCACAGAGGTGCCCCAGACAAAATAATCAAACGCAACACCTGCGAGGAATCCGATTGCAAGGGGAAAGATCCATTTCAAAACTTTGTTTTTCATTTCTTTTAATTGTTTGGTTTTTCAAAGGTAGTCAATAATTCGACACTATTTTAAAAGCTGGTCAACGGCATTGCCCGCAGAACTTCCTGCTGCGGCCCCAGCCAAACCGGCTACTGCAGCCGCCCATCCTACGGGGCCAACAAAGGCCATTGCCACAACCGTCATGGCGCCATCCACAGCTCCACTAATATCCGCACGTCCTACGCTTTTCCATGAAAATTTTCCCTTTTTGCCCTCTCCTTTCAAGGTATTTAGCCATTCGGGGCCTTTATCATACCAATATTGATACGATTCTTGCGCTACGGATATTCCTGCCAATAAAATATTTTTCTCAGTAGCAGTTAGAGAAGAACATCTTACCGTGGCTTCCAGTTGTTGCAGTCTTGAAAGTAGGGATTGCAAATTCACATCTTCATCCGTAGCAATTTCATTGAGTTCTTTTAATTGGGTGTTAAAAGTTTTTGTTTTCTTTATGCTTTGGATATAAGGTGTATAAATGGAGTTTGCAATTGCTTTGTGTTCTACGCACGCCGGGTTATCATCCAAAAAATTGTGTAAAAATTCTTCAGCAATGGCTATAGCTTCGGCATCATTACCTGTTTTTTCCTTAACATACGAAATTGCATTGCTTTTGATGATAGAAATGTAGGAGACATACGGAACTTCTTTCGTTTGACTTTGGTCGGAATTTGTTCCGGCATCTTGAAATCCTCTAAGAATAGATTCCACCCCCTTGTTGTGCATCTTTCCCATAATGGAAAAATCAACTTCTAGTTCTTGTTTTTCAGTTCCTATTTTTTCGCATGAAAAAAAGAATACACCTACCAAAGTGGCAAGGAAAAATACGCATAATTTTTTCATGATTTTGTTTTTTCACATTGAACTTTATAGACTCCCAATAAGTTTACTTTTAGTTTGTTTTTTTTGTTTCGAAACAATGTCGGGACAAAAATAGTGTATTGTTTTATTCGAAAGGTAGTACAATTTAAGTCGAAACAAGCATATTTCGAAACACCCCAGGGAATACCGGGCGCAATACGGGCATCGACGAAGGGTCGCGAACGGCTTATTCGCTTTTTTCTTGCTTCTGGTTATTGTATTGCAATACCTCGTTGTGGATATATTGCAGTTCCACGCCGGCTTGCTCGAACATCTCTTCCGATTCCGCGCCCGCGTGGTATTTGTAGTCGGCCACCACTTTCCTGATGCCGCAGTTGATGATAAGCATGGCGCAGGTACGGCAGGGGGTCATCGTGCAGTAGAGCGTGCTGCCTTCCAGTGCCACACCCCGTCGGGCGGCCTGACAGATGGCGTTCTGTTCGGCGTGCACGGTGCGTACGCAATGCGTGCTCACGCTGCCGTCTTCGTGCAGGGTCTTGCGGAAAAGATGCCCCACCTCGTCGCAATGGGGCAGGTGGGAGGGGGAGCCCACATAGCCGGTAACCAGTATCTGTTTGTCTTTTACGATAACGCAGCCGCTCCGGCCCCGGTTGCAGGTGGCCCGCAAGGCCACACTGCGACAGAGATCCATAAAATATTCGTCCCAGGAGGGTCTTTGATGCGGTTCTTTTTCCTGTTTGAGCCGTTCCAGGCATTCATCCACCTGTCTGTGCAGTTCTTCGATGCTCCCGTTGTTGCTGAGTTTGAGATCGGCCATCTTCATGCAAGCCTGCAGGTTCTGCTTGTTAGGATCGGTATTGGCGTATTCCCGCCGTTCGTTTGCCAGAAAGGTCTCATAGTCGATATGGTCGGTCTCCGAAGCCCGCAGCACAATCCTTTCATAACGGGTCTTGGCATCGGCATCCACGGCCAGAAGCACGAAAGAGCCGTTCTTCCGTAACGAATCCACCTCACCCACGGCCCGTATGCTTTCGATGATGGCATTGCCGCCCGTAGCCGCAGCCTGTCGGTAGAGCTCATCCACGATATAGGAGGGGGAATGTTCCTTGCGCAGTTGGTTGGCGAGGCTGGTGAGCGTATCCCTGTTCACCGCCAGGCCCCTCCGCTGCAGTTCCTCGATCAGAAAAGCGCGCACGGAAAAATAAGAGAACCGTTGTTTTTCACGCAAGTATTCCACCACCGTGCCTTTACCGGCTCCCAACGTTCCGGTGATACCTATGATAAGCATAATAGACAATGTTTTAAAGTTCTTTTTCCGTTTCCTTCGGTTTCCCGTACAGCTTGAATCCGCGGGCGATGCCCTCCATCTGCAGCAGGAGATCCCGTTTGGGCTTGCGGGGCGAATAGAGGTATGCGTCCAGCATGATCAGGCGGCGGTTGGCCGTATCGGCAATCAGGTAATTGACAAAAGGCCCGCCCATGAAATCGCCCTCAAGTTTCCACAAACCTCTGGTTTCAACGGCATAGCATCCGTTCAAACTGATCGGACGGGAGAAAGGCCGGTACTCCTCGATAACGGTTTCGGTACTCATAAAGGAGCCCTCGGCCGGCCCCGGCACGCCGGCACACATGGCGTTACGGCGGGCGATGATGTTTTCGGTAAGGAAATCGCTTTGGCTACGGTAAGGGAATACCGAAAATACGATACCCTGGCCGTAGTGCTTGCTTTCTTTGCGTATCCATCCGAAATCGGGGCGGGCGGCGGCAAAGGCGAAACCGTCGGGAAACACCAGTGTGAAACCGTAATCGTTTTGCAACCGGAGCGTTAGGTCAACCGCCTGATCCGCCTTGAAAACCTTTTGAATGCGTTGGTATTCCTTGGCATAGACCGCCTGCTTGAGACGTTGCCTGCAAATCGGGAAAAGGCTGTCGAAATCCCGGCTGTCGCGCAGATTGAACTTCATCGCAATCTGGGGGAAAGCCCACGCGTCCTGTACCATCTCGAAGGACGGTTTCTCGGTACGGGCGTCGAATTCCACGATAAGCACGTTGCGGTGTCGGCGAAACATCTCGCTTTCATTAAACTGCCGGGGAAGGATATTCACCAGGTCGAAATAAGGTTCGGGCTGGTTCAATCCAGGCTGCAATGCCCCCAGAAAAGACTTTATGCTGTCGCCCACAGCGCCTTGCCAATGTTCCTTGGGCGTTATCACGATAATCTCACAGGTTTTCCCGCCCGACCCGGGCAGAACGGGCGTGCTGTATCTGCAGGCTGTCAGTAAGAACGGCAACAGGCAGACCGCCCCCAAAAAAATCCGTTTCATGCGCATCGTTTTTGAAGCGGGTAAAAGTACGAAGAAAGCTGCATACGTTTACGCATTTTTGGTATTTTTGCACGTTTTTTACCCCTATGATAAGATTCGGAGTAGTCGGTTGCGGCCATATCGGCAAACGCCATGCGGCCATGATTCAAGGCAACGCGGAATGCGGACTGGCCGCCTTGTGCGATATCCGGCCACGCGAACAACTGGGGCTCGAGGCTTTTGACGTTCCTTTCCACACCGATTTCACGACTATGCTCGACACCCATCCCGATATGGACGTGGTGAATATCTGCGTTCCCAACGGACTGCACGCCTCCATGGCCATCCAAGCCATGGAAAAGGGTTTTCATGTGGTGGTGGAAAAACCTTTGGCCCTGAAGACCAAAGATGCCGACGCCATTCTGGAATGCGTCCGGCAAACGGGTAAAAAAGTGTTTTGCGTAATGCAGAACCGTTATTCACCCCCGTCGGTATGGATGAAGAAGTTGGTTGATTCGGGCCGTTTGGGCGACATCGAGATCGTACAGCTCAACTGCTACTGGAACAGGGATGAACGCTATTATGTTCCGGACAGCTGGCACGGGTCGGCCGATTTGGACGGCGGTACGCTTTTCACCCAGTTCAGCCACTTCATCGATATCATGGCCTGGCTTTTCGGCGATATCGCCGATATCAGAGGGCGGTTCCGCGATTTCAGGCATCAGCAAAACACAGCTTTCGAAGATTCGGGGCTGTTGCAGTTCAACTTCGTTCGGGGCGGGATAGGCTGTCTGAATTATTCCACGGCTGTTTTCGACAAAAACCTGGAAAGTTCGCTCACCGTTGTGGCCGCCAACGGAAGCATCCGGATCGGCGGTCAATATATGGACAAGGTGGAATATTGCCACATAAAGGACTATGTGATGCCAGAACTACCGCCCACCAATCCGGGCAACGATTACGGCGCTTATAAAGGTTCGGCGCAGAACCATCATTACGTGATACAGAACGTTGTGGATGTGCTTTCGGGCCAGAACGCCTCCATCACCGCCACCGCCGAGGAGGGTCGTTTGGTGGTGGATATGATAGAGCGGATATACGCGCTTCGTTAAAAATATAATTCATGGATATCAAGGATTTTACATCAAAAAAGGCAAAAGTTTCGGTCGTGGGGCTGGGATATGTGGGTTTGCCGCTGGCGCTGGCTTTTGCCCGTAAGTTGTCCGTAGTGGGTTTCGATATCGATCCGCAACGGATAGCGATGTTGAAAAAGGGAGAAGATCCCTCGCAGGAACTTTCCCGCGAAGCTTTCGCAGATACGGACATCCTCTATACGGACAAGGTGGCGGAGCTGGCGCAGGCCCGCTTTCACATCGTAGCCGTTCCAACCCCCGTTGATAAAACAAATCTTCCTGATTTAAAGCTGCTTTTGTCTGCTACCGAAAGCGTTGGTTCAATTTTAAAAAAAGGCGATTACGTGGTATATGAATCCACAGTTTACCCCGGCGCCACCGAAGAGGACTGCGTGCCTTTGCTCGAAAGGCTTTCGGGCTTGAAATGCGGCGTGGACTTCAAGGTAGGGTATTCGCCCGAAAGAATCAATCCGGGGGATAAGGTGCATACGCTGGCCAATACGGTAAAAATCGTATCAGGATGCGACGGAGAAGCCCTGACGCTTATCCGCGATATGTATGCCTTGGTGGTGGAGGCCGGTTTGCATGTGGCACCCTCCATAAAAGTAGCCGAAGCGGCCAAAATTATCGAAAACACCCAACGCGATGTCAATATCGCGCTGATGAACGAACTTTCCATCATCTTCGACCGCATGGGCATCAACACCTATGATGTACTGGAGGCGGCGGGCACGAAATGGAATTTCCTCAAGTTCTATCCCGGACTGGTAGGCGGACACTGCATAGGCGTGGATCCCTACTATCTGGTCTATAAGTCGCGCACCTTGCACTATCATCCCAAAGTGATCAACACGGGGCGTTTCGTAAACGATTCGATGGGGGGCTATATCGCAAAAAAGACCGTCAAGAAGTTGATTGCCCTCGGAAAACCCGTTCAGAAAGCCCGTGTGCTGGTGCTGGGTCTGACATTTAAGGAAAACGTATCGGATATCCGGAATACCAAAGTGATGGACATTATCCGGGAGCTGAAAGACTACGGCCTCGAGGTGGATGTGACTGACCCCAGGGCGGAGGTTGCCGAAGTAAAGAAAATGTACCGGCTGGAACTGTGCCCTGAACCGGTTCCGCACGCCTACGATGCCGTAGTGGCGGCTGTGGCGCATCAGGAATATACCGGATGGCAGGAAGCGGATTTCGAACGTTTTATGAAAGATGAAAAAGGGCTGGTGGTGGATGTGAAAGGCATTTATCGCAACAAAATTTCCCGCCTGCCGTATTGGAGTTTATAGAAACCCTCTGGAATGAAGATTGTTATCGCCGGGGCAGGCGCCGTCGGCACGCATCTGGCCAATTTGCTTTCTACCGAAAAGCACGACATCATCCTGATCGATCAGGATCCGGCCAAACTGGAAGGGCCGAGCAGCAATTTCGACCTGCTCACGATCAATATATCGGCCACTTCCATCGCCGGTCTTCGCGATGCCGGCGTGGGTTCGGCCGATCTGGTGATAGCCGTTACTCCCGATGAAAGCCGCAATATCACCATCTGCATGCTCTCCCATAGCCTGGGCGCCAAAAAGACCGTGGCCCGTATCGATAATTCGGAGTATCTCAATCCCAGATACCGCCGCTATTTTCAGCAAATGGGAATAGATTCCCTGATCTATCCCGAACATCTGGCCGCCCAGGAAATCGCCGATTCGATGAAAATGAGCTGGGTACGGCAGTCTTGGGAATTTCACGGAGGTGCCTTGGAGCTTATCGGCGTCAAAGTGCGTTCAAACGCGCAGATTCTCGATAAACGGCTGAAGGATTTGGGGCAGGAGATGATGCCTTTCCGTGTGGTGGCCATCAAACGTCAGGAAAAGACCCTGATTCCGCGCGGCAACGATATGATGCTGGCCGGAGACTTGGTGTATTTCATGACCACCAAAAAGCAATTGCCTGTAATCCGCAGTCTCTGCGGAAAGGATAACTACGATGAAATCAAGAACATCGCCATTATCGGAGGAGGCAGTGTAGCCGTGGAGGCCTCCTGGCTGATACCCGACCACATGAACGTGAAGATTATCGAAAAAGATGAGGAACGGGCCAAACAGCTCACGGGCATGGTGCACGACCGGGTGATGGTGATCCACGGCGACGGACGGGACATGCAGTTGCTGATGGACGAAGGCATCTTGAAAACTCAGGCGTTCGTGGCCCTTACCGGAAGTGCGGAAACCAATATCCTGGCTTGCCTTACGGCCAAAAGGCTGGGAGTAAGGAAAACGGTGGCCATGGTGGAGAACCTCGACTATGTGGGCATGGCCGAAAGCCTCGATATAGGTACGATCCTCAACAAGAAAACCATCGCCGCCGGCCATATCTACCAGATGATGGTGGATGCGGACGTGTCCAACCTCAAATGCCTCACGGTCTCTTCGGCCGACGTGGTGGAATTGATCGTAGGCGAAAAATCGCGTGCGGCCTCCAAGCAGATCAAAGATCTGGATCTACCGGCGGGTGCCATCATCGGCGGCCTTGTACGCAACGGAGAGGGCATTCTGGCCAGCGGAGCCACGCGTATAGAGAGCGAAGACAGCGCGGTGGTGTTTTGCGTAAACACCGAAGTGAAGAAACTGGAGAAATACTTTAAATAGAACGGCGGTGAACTATCGGCTTATTTTCCGTGTATTGGGAAGTCTGGCTTTCGTGGAGGCCTTTTTTCTGCTTTGCTGCACGATCATGGCCGTTTTTTATGCCGAAGACGACACGCTTGCCTTTGTATTCTCGCTCTGTATCGCGTTGGGCGTAGGGGTGTTCCTGCAATTGGCCGGCCGGGGGGCCGGTTCCATCATGACCCGGCGGGACGGTTACATCGTGGTGTCGGCCAGCTGGATACTCTTTCCTCTCATCGGAATGTTTCCCTATCTGTTAAGCCGTTATACCGCAGGGGTAACCGACGCTTTTTTCGAAAGCATCTCCGGCTTCACCTCCACCGGTT
Organism: uncultured Bacteroidales bacterium; assembly: GCA_947175635.1. Lineage (GTDB taxonomy): Bacteria > Bacteroidota > Bacteroidia > Bacteroidales > P3 > Pullibacteroides. The sequence continues at coordinate 7,885 of CAMWNM010000048.1, forward strand.
CCACCATTATGGACAACATAGACAATTGTCCGCATGCCCTGCTTTTCTGGCGGAGTCTCACCCAATGGGTAGGCGGGGTGGGAATCATCCTTTTCACCATCGCCGTCTTGCCCGGCATCAGCATGGGCGGGGTTAACCTTTTCGCCGCCTCCAGCACAGGGCCGTTGCAAGGGAAACTGCAGCCCCGCATAGCCTCCACCACCCAATGGATTCTGATGGTGTACCTGCTGCTTACTGTAGGATGTACGATTTGTCTCTATTTCAACGGGATGGATTTGTTCGATGCGGTGAACCACGCATTCACCTGCATCGGCACCGGCGGTTTTTCCACCCATCAAGACAGCATTCAGTACTTTGATTCCCCCCGCATCGAATACGTTTTGATTATTTTCATGTTCTTTGCCGGAGTAAATTACAATCTACTGTATTTCTTTGCTTTAAGAGGAAAAATAAAGCGACTTTTCAAGGATACCGAATTTAAATGGTACACGTTTTTGTTTGTGGGCGTCACTTTGATCTGCGCCCTGTCGCTGTATTTTGAAAACGGCATGCAGGCCGAAACCTCTTTGCGTACATCGGCCTTTCAGGTGATCTCTCTTGCCACCAGCACCGGCTACTATTCCCACGACTACATGCTCTGGGCTCCGAAACTTCTGCCGCTTCTGCTGCTGGTGATGATGATAGGCGGTTGCTCGGGTTCTTCCGCCGGCGGTTTCAAGATAATCCGGCTGGCCATGCTGTGGAAAATCGCCAAGAACGAAACCAAGAAACTGATCCATCCCAACGCGGTCCTGCCTTTACGGGTCAACGGCAACGTGGTAACCACGCCTGTGAAGATAACCCTGATCGCCTATACCTTCCTCTACCTGATGGTGTTTTTTGCCGGCTGGGTACTGCTGATGCTTTTCGGCGTGGAATTTTCGGAAGCGGCCGGATGCAGCATTTCCTCGCTGAGCAATATCGGCCCGGCTTTCGAAAACTATGGTCCCGCCGCTTCGTGGAGCGAAATGACCCGGGGCGCCAAATGGGTGTGTTCGGCTTTGATGTTTATCGGACGTTTGGAGATACTGAGCGTTTTCGTGCTTTTTACCCAAACCTTCTGGAAAAGACAATAATCCACTTCAAACCATAGGATTGTGCAGAAAGAAGATTTGTTAGCGCTATACAGACAGGATGAACGCCTGCGGCGGCTTCGGGAAAAGCTGGACAATGCCTCCGCCCCCCGTCTGGCCCTCCACGGCCTGAAAGGTTCCGCCCTTTCCATCCTCAGCGAGGTACTTTCCGACGGATACACGGGTAACCAGCTGTTCATCCTTCGGGATAGGGAACAGGCCGCCTATTTCTGCAACGACCTTGAAAAACTCTCGGGCGAGGCCCCGGGACACGCCCCGGATAAAAGGAACCTGTTTTTCCCTGCGTCCTACCGCCATCCCTACGATATCGAGAGTGTTGACAATGCCAATGTGCTCTCGCGTACCGAAGTGCTGGAACGCCTGCAATCCAGCGCAGGCGGACTCAGGGTGATTACCTATCCCGAAGCGGTTTCTGAAAAGGTAATCGCCAATAAACAGCTTGAGTCCAACAAGGTACGTATCCATGTAGGAGAAAAGATCTCGCAGGACTTCCTCACCGATTTTCTGGACACCTATCATTTCCGCATGGTGGATTTCGTGGCCGAACCGGGGGAATTCGCCTTGCGGGGCGGCATCATGGACGTGTTCTCCTTTTCGGGGGACTTGCCCTACCGTATCGAATTCGACGATGAAAGCATCCTTTCCATCCGAACCTTCGAGGTAGGCACGCAACTTTCGGTAGCCAGACAACAGGAAGTGAGCCTTATTCCCGATATACGGCAATGCGTGTCGGTAAAGCAGCGGGTAGGGTTCTTCAGTTATTTCAACGCCCGAGACCGCGTATGGATAGAAGACGCGGCCTGGAACATGGACTGCCTGGCCGCTTCCCTTGCCAAGGCAGGCGAGGCCTATGCCAAACTGGATCATACGATTGCGCGCGCCAAACCCGAGGAATTGTACTGCACCCCGGCCGAGTTCGAGGCCTTTTTGAAAGAAAGACAAGTGATTGAGACAGGAACCCGTTTCCTGTACGGAGATGCGGAACGCATGGATTTCCAGATGGAGTCCCAACCGGTCTTCAACAAAAAGTTCGACCTGCTGGCTGAATACATGCTGGATGCGGCCGACCACGGCTACCGACAGCTTATACTTTCTGAAAATCCCAAGCAATTCCAACGGCTGGACAGAGTGTTTTTTGAACTTTCCCAACCCGATCGTCCCATCCGCTATACACCCTTGGAAACATCGCTCCATGAGGGATTTATCGATAAAGACCTCCGGCTTTCCTGTTTCACCGACCATCAGATTTTTGAACGGTACCACCGTTTCAGCGTACAACCGCGCCGCAGCGACAGCAACGCGCTCACGGTAAAGGAACTCTACAATCTGAAACCGGGCGACTTTATCATGCACGTGGACCATGGCATAGGCCGTTTCGCCGGCTTGCAGAAAATCATGGTCAACGGAAGGGAACAGGAGGCGATATGTCTGGTCTATAAAGACAACGACATGATTCGTCTCAGCATCCACGGCTTGCACAAAATGACCCGGTATACGGGCAAGGAAGGCGTGGCGCCGGTATTGAACCGTCTCGGCAGCAACGCATGGACGGTGCAGAAAAACAAGGCCAAACAAAAGGTAAAAGATATCGCCCGCGAACTCATAGACCTCTATGCCCGCCGCAAGGAGAGCAAGGGTTTCGCCTTTTCGGCCGATTCCTACCTGCAAAACGAACTCGAATCCTCTTTCTTTTATGAAGATACCCCGGACCAGCTGAAAGCCGCCAACGAGGTGAAACGGGATATGGAAGCCCCGCAGCCGATGGACAGGCTGGTGTGCGGCGATGTGGGGTTCGGTAAAACCGAAGTGGCGGTAAGGGCGGCCTTCAAAGCCGTATGCGACGGCAAGCAAGTGGCCGTTCTGGTGCCTACCACCATTCTGGCCTACCAGCATTACAAGACTTTCGGCGAACGTCTGGAGAACTTTCCCTGCAGGGTCGAGTACCTGAACCGCTTCCGCACGGGAAAAGTGCAGAAAGAGGTGCTGAAAGACGTGGCCGCCGGCAAGGTGGATATCTTGATAGGCACCCATCGTATCCTGGGGAAAGATGTGGCTTTCAAAGACCTGGGACTTCTTATCATAGACGAGGAACAGAAGTTCGGCGTAAGCATGAAAGAAAAGCTTAAGACCATCAAGGTAAATGTGGATACGCTTACCCTTACGGCCACGCCCATTCCGCGCACCTTGCAATTTTCGCTCATGGGCGCGCGCGACCTTTCGGTTATCCGCACCCCGCCACCCAACCGTTATCCCATCGCCACCGAAATCATGGCTTTTTCCGAAGAGCGTATCCGGGACGCCGTAGAATACGAACTTTCGCGGCGGGGGCAGGTATATTTCGTGCATGACCGTGTGCAGAATATCATGGAAGTGGCCGGCATGGTGCAACGTCTGATTCCCGATGCCCACATCGCCGTGGCGCACGGACAGATGGAGGGCGAAAAGCTGGAAGAAATCATGGTTGGTTTCATGGAAGGCGCCTACGATGTTCTGGTATGCACCAAGATTGTGGAAAACGGACTCGACGTTCCCAACGCGAATACGATATTGGTAAACGACGCCCATCGATACGGTCTGAGCGAGCTGCATCAACTGCGGGGACGGGTAGGGCGTTCCAACAAAAAGGCGTTCTGCTACCTGATAGCCCCTCCCGCACACCTGCTTACGACCGAAGCCAAACGCCGCCTGAGAGCCGTAGAGGAGTTTTCCGATATCGGCAGCGGCTTCCAGGTGGCCATGCGCGATCTGGACATACGCGGTGCGGGCAATATCCTGGGAGGCGAACAGAGCGGTTTTTTGGCCGATATAGGCATGGAGATGTACCAACGCATCCTCAACGACGCCATCGCCGAACTCCGTCAGGAACGGCTCAAGGCCGGTTTGTCCGTGGCAGACGCCTTTGTTTCCGAACATCCTCAGGATCCGGCCTTCGCCGCCGCCGACTGCCAGATTGAAACCGATCTGGAAATACTCATTCCCGACCATTACGTTTCCAATATCAGCGAACGCTTGAGCCTCTATAAGGAATTGGACGGCTTGGAAAACGACCAGGCGCTGGCTGATTTCGTAAAGGCCTTGGCCGATCGATTCGGCCCGGTTCCCGCCCCGACGCTCGATTTGGTACGCACGGTGGCCTTACGCCGCGAAGCCCGCCGATTGGGCTGGGAGAGGATCAGCCTCAAACAAGGGCGCATGAGCGCCGTTTTCGCCGCACAAGACGAATCTGATTACTACCGTTCGGATGTGTTCGAGAAGATTTTGCTGTACGTGCAGAATCATCCCGCCGAATGCAGTCTGAAAGAAGTGAAATCGAAATTGAGCGTGGTTTTCGAACATATCGATGCCGTGGAGACCGCATTGACGCTTTGCCAAAAGTTGAAAACGGAACAAGACTGAAAATTTCGCACCGGCTCCCTGCAAAAAAAAAGTTCCATATACCGACAATTTCGTATCTTTGCCGTTTAGAGCAATTCCGTTTAAATTGCTCGGAATAATCCGAGAGCAATGAATAAACTGATTCTGTTTGTATTTGTTGTCGGCCTATGGATGGCAGTCAGCCCTTCCAAGGCGCAGGATCCTTTTTCACCGGGCGCGCATACCTTTCGTTTCGATCCTACAAAAAAATCCAACTACCTGCTTAAAGACGACCAGCTTAAGCTCAATCTTTACGATGCCCAGGCCGGACGTTCGGGCAAGTTCACCATACCGGTCAACTTACTCTACCGTTATATCTATACCGATACGGCCAGCGTGATCGGCCAGCTGGATCCCCTCATCATGGCCCGTCCGCAGGATTTCGCCTATCTTTCGGACATATGCTTCAAAGCACAAGAAGACTGCAAACTACATTACAAAATGTGGCAGGGGGCAGCCATAGGAACGCTCTTTTTCACCATTCTCAGCCCCGTCGCCAGCCTTTCGGTGGCGGTACCTACCTCCCTCACGCCCCCTCGTATTGAAAATCTGGGGCTTTCCGACGTGGATATGTTGCAAGAGGGGCTTTATTTCCATACCTACCGCAAGGAAGCCGCCCGCCTCAAGAGCAAACGGATCTGGACAGCCTATGGGATAGGGTTCGGCATCCATGTGGGCATCCTCTTCGGCATTCTTTCCGCATTCAATTAAAGTTCATGAAAGTACAACTCCGTCCTGACGGAAAGAAAGAAGTTTTCGATCCGATTCGGAAGAAGTATGTTCTGCTTACGCCCGAAGAAGGTGTCCGTCAGTTCGTGATTGCCTTTCTGCAATCGCAATGCGGCGTACCGGCCGGGCATATCGCGGTGGAGACGGGCTTGAAACTCTACGACCGACCTTTCCGTACCGACCTCCGTATCAGCAACCGCCAAGGCAAATCGGTCATGGTGATAGAATGCAAACGTCCAACGGTGGCACTTACCCAAGACGTGATGGAGCAGGCCATGCGGTACAATATGTTGCAGAAAGAAAGGTTCGTGCTGATTACCAACGGAAAAGGCTTCCTATGTTGGGAGCGTCCGCAAAAAGAGACGGAGCATTGGCGGGAATGGGGGCGTTATCCTGATTGGGCGGAACTAAACAGAGAAACGGGCCAACCATCCGGATAAAGGAACCTAAACCCGATAAAACGATATAACCGTTTGGCAAGTAAAGAAATATTACCTACATTTGCCCCGCTCTCCCGCTGAAACAACCCGGGAGAACAACAGGGACAATTTGTCTTAAACAAAAG
>CAMWNM010000049.1 GCA_947175635.1 uncultured Bacteroidales bacterium
ACCCCGACTCCCTGCACCTCTCCCTCAGGCATTCAGCCTCCGGAAAAGAACTCGTGCGGGGATAAGCCTCCCTTTCCGATACTTGCCCTCCCATAGGGAAATTCTTTCGTGTTCTCCGTTCCATGCAGAAATTCACCCTCGATACAGAAGCATCTTCCGTTGATCTACACGAAATCTCGGTGATCGCCCTTCATGCCGGCGGCATGCCCTCCTACAAACTGGTGCATTTCCTCAACAAACATCTGGGATGGAAACTGCGGCATACACGCATGAGACACAAACCGCCTTTCAATCCGAAAATGGAACTGGATGTGTTTACCCATGTGATGAACGCCGAGCGGGTGCAGTGGTTTTTGGTGAACAACAAGAAAGACGGGCATGTTTGGATTCCCAAACTGGACGGTGTGGATTATTGGCTCTTGTTTTTCGGTGCGGGCGCCTTGTTTTTCGACATGGAGCAGTTTCTGCAACAAATTTCCGAACTCGATTTTATTATCAACGCCACTTATTTCCCGCTGGAAAAAGCCCAGAAACCGGAGCAGAAGTCTCCGTTTTTCAAATTTTTCCAAGCGCTCTACCAGGAAGCCGACGAAAAGAATATGGTCCGTTGGTTTGAATAATTTCCCTCTCACGCTCCCGATACTTCTTTATCGCCTTGCACATGAAACGATTATCGTATTTCCGTCTCCTTCTGTCCCTCTTGTTTCCGCTTGGTTTCGTTCTCTCCACTCCCCTTGCAGGAAAACCGGCAACGGATTTCGAGAAAACAGCCAAGGAATTGCAGGCCGTTTGCCGCAAGGCCGACAGCATACGCCTCAAGGAAGAAGATGCGGCACAGAAAATCGTGCTGTTGCTGTATTCCGAACTCTACCCCACCGGAAAACGGGCGTCTAGGACCGGACCGCTTAAGGAGGCGGTGCTCCGGTCGTGGCTGGCGCAATCGCTCGGCGAATATCTCAACCGGTTCGGGTGGAACCTGCCGGAGGAAAGAGCCTCCGCCGCACCGGCCCTCTACAGCGACATAGCCGCCTGGAGCAAGCACGATTTCAAGACCCAGATTGTGTTGCAGGCGGTCCGCTCCTATCAAATCCCATTCGACGAACCCGACAAAGACCTGCTCTACGATTCGGTACGGGGACTGGCCCTGTTCAAAGAAGAAAACCACACCTACCGTCCCGACCTGAAAGAAATGCTGGCTTACCGCGCATTGCCGCTCATACAGGCATTCTCGCACAACACAGAAGAAGCCGGGGAGAATGTAAAGGCACTGTTCGATACCCTGAACCGGCATCTGGCAGACAAACAGACGGCCGATTCGGCGGCGGCGCGCCTGGAAGCAGCCTTACGATACGGAATATGGCATTCCCGATACGGAGGTTGGCCGCAGGTTCACTACGCAACGTATCTGGAAAACTTGCTGCATCGCTTCCCAACGCAGCCCGGCGCGGGAGACGCGGCGTATCTGTTGGCGGAGCTGGCAATGGAAAACGATCCGTTCAAGGCCGAACGCTATGCCCGCCTCTCCCTTACGTACGGCCAGAGCTGGGGCGCACAAGAGAGCGGCCGCCTGCTCGAGAGCCTGCTCTCTCCCCGCCTCCGTCTGCACATGGAAGCCGTGCAGCTGCCTGCGCGTGCCCCGGCCTTGCAGGTGGAAGAAAGCAACTGCGCCGGATTCGGCTACAGGATCTTTCGCCTCACCCAAAAAGAAGCGGAACATTACCTGTCGGATACCGAACAGATACCGGATCTGCCCGAAGAAAGGGCGGTGAAAAGCGGTTTCATGCCCCTGCCCGCCCCGGCCGACCTGCAGGAACACCGTGGCACGGTGGCCCTGCCCGCCTTGCAACCGGGTTTTTACCTGCTCCAAACCACTGCCGATTCAGTGCGGTACAAGGGTTCGGACAGCACATTCACCGCCGCCGATACGCGTCGGAACCTGTTTTTCCAAGTCTCGGAAACCGGTTATTTCTGTTATCCCGAACCCGATTTCAGACATTGGCACGGATATGTGTTCAACCGCAGGGATGCCGTGCCGTTGGCCGGTGTGGCGGTGGATGCCTTCGTTGACGATTACGATATAGAAGCCCGCACCGTTTGCCTCAGGCACACTTTCCATACCCTCTCCGACAGCGAAGGGGGCTTTCAGCTCGACTCCTCCGCCTTAGGCCCCGGAAACAGCCGCAATCGGCTACGGTTGCGGTTCACGAAAGGAAACGACACACTGTGGTTCGCCCCCTTCCGGCTCATCTCCCTACAAGGTGCCGATCCGGTTCGCCCGAGAAGAAAAACGGCAAACGATGTCTGGGCCGATGTGCAGCAGATTTTTTTCTTCCCCAACCTGCCGGTGTACCGGCCGGGCGATTCGGTATCGGTGAAAGCCCTGGTGGTGGCGGCTTCGGGCGATTCCTCGTTTCTGTGCGGCAGTTCCGCAAAGGAATCCTTGCCGATAGAAGCTGTGGATCCCGAAGGCAAGATAAGAATAAGCCTGTTATGCAAAGTGGCGGCCAACGGCATCGCCGACATTGCCTTCAAGATGCCCCCAGACGCCAGACCGGGACGTTGGACCCTGCGGACGGGCAACAAGAAATGGGCGCTGCCTTTACAGGTGGAGTACTACAAGCGGCCCGCTTTCGCTTTGCTTTTGGCCGATTCCCTGCAAACCGTCTCGGCCGACAGCCTGTGCCTTTCGGGCATAGGCAGCTACTACAGCGGAGGAGCGGTTCAAGGGGGCATGCTATACTACCGTATCTACACGGTTTACGCGCATGAACAGCTATGGGCAAGCGGGGAAGTCGGCACCGATGCGGCCGGCCGGTTTACCATCCGTTTTGCCAAAGCGGCCGCCGAGGAGACCTTTTCCCAGAAACCTTTCTACCGGATCGAATGCCAGTTGAGCGATCAGGGGGGCGAAACCCGCCACGCCCGCCGGATGTTTCCCCTCTCGGAGGCGGCTTTCATCCATGCCGAAGCCCCCTCTCTGCTGATAAGCGACGGAAAACGATGGCGCAACCGCACGGGGCAGATAGATTTCGATACAGCCCGTCTGGGAACGGCACGCCTGGCCCTGCAACTCTTCCGCCTCACCGACACGCTCGAGGATTCCCCTTTCGCGCTTTCCTTAGCCTTGGCCGGGAAACGGGAAACGGTTACCCATTATCTGAACCGGAAGGAATTTGTTGAAAAGCTTCCTTTCGAACCTTATTTCTCTCCTGCCGAACGCAACGCCCATGCGGTGGCCGTACCCGTGGCGTTTGACGCCGCATGGACACAGACTGCCTGCCGCCTGCCCGCAGATTTGCCGGCAGGTTGCTACGAATACCGCCTGCTGGCTTTCCGTGAGGCAGGCGACACACTTTCCTGCACGGGGCGTTTCCTGCTGGCCCGCACCGGCACTTCCTTGACAGGCGGCTTCGGAGAAGCCGGATTTTTCATATTGCCCGACAATGCCACACCGCCCGTACCCAACAGCCCTTGTCTTTCCCTCCTGGCCGGCAATGCAAGCCCAAAACCTATGTTGTGGCGGATTTGTGTGGAAGATGCCGCAGGCAACCGAAGCATCTGCACTCGGAAAGTGATGCCCGGATGCAGCCTGCTGCAAGTCCCCCTCGAAGGCCTTTCCCCGAGAGGGAACTGGAGCCTGACAGCGTTCAGCCAAACGGAAAACCGTTATTTCTTTGCCTCCTCCGGCCTCGACCTGCCCCAGGAAGACGCCAATCTGAAGATAGAGGCGATAGATTTTCCTGACAGCGTGCAGGCAGGGCAAACGATGCGTTTGGTCTTGCGCATACCCGCCTTGCCCGGTATGGGTACGATGATGCCTGTATTGGCGGGCATGTACGATGCTTCCCTCCACGCATTCGCCTCCCGGCAGACTTGGCCGGAAGGGATACGCTATGTGAACGGAAAAGCGGACGGACGGGCCTCTGCCCTGCGGCCGCCGTTTCCTTTCCCGCCCTATACGTGGAACATGGGAATCGCCGCCCAAGGGCAAACCCACACGCGGCTGGCCGCGAACGATCTGCCGATGCAAGGCTCTTTGGCTCATTCCGCTTATCCCGCTGCCGGCGCGGACTTCCGCTGGCAGGGCGTATTGTATTCTTCCTGGGAGAGACGGTTGAGCACACATGCAGGCACGGGGTACAGCCCGGGAGGAAACCCGGTGCGGAACACGATGGAAAAAGAGCTTGCAACCGAAGACGGATCGGTAAGCACGATGGCGATGAAAATCGCCTCGGAAGAAAATTCCTCGGAAAACGGACAGACGGACGATGACCTACAGGAAATGCCCCGAAGGGATTTCCGTCCCGATGTGTTCTTTACTTTCGTGAATGCCCGGAAGGAGAAAGATGCCTATCTGCTGGATTTCTCCGCACAAGCGCCGGAATATTTCGGGGCGTTCTCGGTGCGCGCCTTCGCCTATTCGGACGGTCTTTACAGTGGATTTTTCCAGAAAGATCTACGGGTGTACAAACCTGTGATGCTGTATCCGCAGCTGCCCCGTTCCGTACGTGAGAACGACAGCGTGCGGTTGCGCTGCCGCTACATGGCTTCTCTTGCCGACAGCACCACAGAGGCAAGGGTGCAGGTGTCTGTCTGCGTTGAAAGCCCCGGAGAAGAAAACCGTGTGTTGGTGCGGAGCGAGGAAGTGTTGCCGGAGGGCGCCATGCAAGGGGTCGTGCAGACGGCCTTGCAAGTGCCGGAGGGATGCCGTCTGATGCGGGTGGAGTATCGGATGGAACTATACCGCAAGGGAGAGAAAAAACCCTTGGCCGGCGATGCGGTAAGCGATTCCGTTCCGGTGCTGCCCTGCCGGACTGTGGTGCGGCGCGTGATGCCTTTCGGTTTGCGGACAGGGGATGAAAAGAATGTTGTCAAAGCCACACTGGTGTCGGATTTTCCGCTTCCGGCCGACAGCCTGCGGTTTTCTTTTTCGGCTCATCCGCGTGGCTTTGCGCAAGGGCTGTGGGACGGTGTGCGGTTCGATTCCTGCAAGACCTCTACGGATGCGGCCGTGAAGATGGCCTGCCTGTATATGGCCGGCGGAGAATGGAAAGGCCTCGGGGCTGCCTTACGGAATTTCGCCGCCCCCGAAGGCGGTTGGGGCTGGCTCAAGGGCGATCGCAGCAACGCGTTCATCACCACGCAAATACTGTACACCTTATGCTATATTCCGTTGCGGGAGTTGCAGGCGTTGCGCGATTGGAGGGCCATCGTGATACCGGCCCTGCGGTTTCTGCTTGCGGAAATGCAACGCGATATGCAGCGGGATTCCACCCGGACAGGAACATTCGAGGCCAACAAGATTGCATGTCTTTACGTGTTGGCGGCCTATCGGGAGGCGGTGGATTTTTCGGGAACGCAGGCCGTGGATTTTTACCGGCAACGGGCATTGGAGGCGCTTCCTCGGCTGTTGCCGGCGCAAAAGGCCCTGTTATTGCGTTATCTTTTGATGGAAAACCGTATGGAGGATGCGGCCAGGGTATCGGCGGATTTGAACGCATTGGCGCTGTATCACCCGCTTAAAGGCATGTACTGGAAAGAAGAGAGTCTGGGACAGCGGCCGGGACAGAAGTTGAAGAGTCTGGCCGAACTGGCCTGCGCCTATCGGGAAGGTGCGCGGCTGTGGGCCCAAAGTGCGCCGGAAAGGAGCGACAGTTTGCGGTGGCGATATCGGGAGATATTGAACCGGATGCTGTGGATGGGCCGGACGGTTGACTTCAACAACGTGCGCGCCGGAGCGGGACTGGCCGAGAGGCTGGCTTACGCGGCGGCGATGCCTTCTGTTCCGACAAGGGGCGCGGAGGAGAATGCGGCTTTCCGTTTCGAGGTATGGATGGGAGGCCGGAACCATATCGGGCAGGGCGATTCTGTCTTCTTTACCGTAAAAGGGACCGAAGCGGGTAAATTCCGCAACCGAACCAAACTGAAATGGACCGACACGGCGGGCAAAGGGGAAGGGGGCCGTATCGGCTACGGCTATGTGGCTTCCTTCCTTACCGAAAATCTCTCTAACGTGCACGCCTCCCAGACAGGCAACGGGCTACGGCTGCAACGCACCTACCGCAACCTCTCCCAAACTGCGGCCCCATCCACGCCCTCTGCACACAAGCCGGCCTTCAGGCTTGGCAACCGCATACAGGTGAGGCTTGAACTGCGGGCAGATCGCGACATGAGCTACGTTCACCTGCGATGCCCCAAACCTGCGGGGCTGGAGTGGGAAAACACACGATCCGGCCACGGATATGCCGGAGGACTGCCCTACTACAAGGCCGTGGACGATACGGGAGTGGATTTCTTCATCGAGCTGTTGCCCAAAGGTCTGTATCGGTTCGATTTGATTCTATACGCCGATACGGAAGGTTCTTTCAGCGACGGGCCGGCCTGGGTGGAATGCGCTTTCGACAGCGGCTTCGGCGCGCACTCCGATGCCGGCAAGATCCGGATCACCCCTTGATTGCGGCCGTTTTCGGCGCAAAAACATCTTGATAAACGGCTTCGGCCTGACGGTACCATTCCTCGCCGTAGTATTCGGTAAGCGGTTCTTTGAGAAAGCGGAAAACGGGAATTTTCTTACGCTTGCCTGACACTTCGGCATCGCGGCAGATATCCCAATGAAAATAGTTTACCGCATCGTATTCGGGATAATGCTGTATACGGATAGGGAACAGATGACAGGAAGCAGGCTTGCGGAAAGGGATCTTTCCTTCTCTGAACGCTTTTTCAACCGCGCAATAGGCGATGCCGTTTTCGGCTTCGGTAAGATAAACGCACTCCCGGCGGTTCACCAAAGGGGTTACCAAACTGCCATCGAGCGGAAACGCTTCGGCAAACATACCCGTTTCCTCAATGATTCTGCGGGCTTCGGCCGTCATATACACGCTGTATTCGGGATAATATCGCTTTAACTGTTCCGCCTCTCCTGGCTCAAGCGGCGCACCCGCGTCGCCCTCCACACAGCAACAGCCCTTGCACTTGCTCAGGTTGCAACAGAAACATTCGGTAAAAACCTCGTCCGAAACCAAAGTGTTGTCGATTACAATCATGGGGGTATTTTGTGAATCGCAAAGATATCGAGATTATGCTATTACTCCTAACATGCGATTATACTGCGCCACCTATGCAAGAGCCAATTTTGCCGCCTGCGGATTTTTGTGTACTTTTATCGGTTAGGTCCTGGAAACTTCCGCGGGATCCGGGCCGTGTGTAAGAAAATCAAGAAAAACCTTTGACAACATGAAACTCATGTACAAAAAAATGTTGGGTGCGGCGGCCTTTACCGCCTTGCTCGGCATGGCAAACCTCCATGCCTGCACCAACTTCCTTATCACCAAGGGAGCCAGCAAAGACGGCTCCACGATGATCAGCTACGCCGCCGATTCCCACGTGCTCTACGGGGAACTTTACTACTGGCCGGCGGCCGATTATCCCGAAGGCGCGATGCTGGACGTTTACGAATGGGATTCGGGCCGCAAACTGGGTCAAATCAAGCAGGCGGCACACACCTATTCGGTAGTGGGCAACATGAACGAACACCAGCTGGCCATTGCCGAAACCACTTTCGGCGGGCTTCACCAACTGGAAGACACCACCGGCATCATCGACTACGGCAGCCTCATCTATATCACCCTGCAACGGGCCAAAACCGCCCGTGAAGCCATCAAGGTGATGAACGAACTGGTATCTGCCTACGGTTACGCTTCCGGCGGCGAATCTTTTTCGATTTCCGACCCTGAAGAAGTGTGGATCATGGAAATGGTGGGCAAGGGCCAGAAAATAGCGGGAAAAGACGGAAAACCCGACCCTAAACGCAACACCAAGGGCGCCGTCTGGGTAGCCTACCGCATTCCCGATGGCTATATATCGGGACACGCCAACCAGGCGCGCATCACCAACATCAAGCCGGCCGACGGAAAAACTTCCATCACCAGCAAAGACCTGGCCAAGAAATACAACCTGCCTTCGGTGGAATGTATCTATGCCTACGATGTGGTGGATTACGCCAAGGCCATCGGCCTCTACAACGGCAAGTTCGAGGATTTCAGTTTTTCGGATACCTACTGCCCGCTGAGTTTCAGCGGTATGCGCGGTTGCGAAGCCCGGGTATGGGCCGGTTTCATGAAAGCCAACCCCGAAGCGGTGAAAGAATACGAAGACTATGCCCGCGGGGAAAACGCCGCCCACCGCATGCCGCTCTGGATCAAGCCCAACCGCAAGCTCACGCTCGACGATGCGTTTGATTTCATGCGCGACCACTACGAAGGCACCTCGTTAGACATGACCAAAGACCTCGGTGCAGGTCCGTTCGCCTGCCCTTACCGCTGGCGCCCCATGGATTTCGAGGTGGACGGCAACCGCTACATTCACGAGAGAGCCATTTCCACACAGCAAACCGGTTTTTCGTTCATCGCCCAATGCCGCTCCTGGCTGCCTCGTCAGATAGGCGGCATCCTTTGGTTCGGGGTGGACGACACCTATTCCACCTGCTACGCCCCGATGTATTGCGGCATTACCGAAATTCCGCTCTGCTTCCGCGTAGGTAACGGCGATATGGCCACCTACTCGCCCACTTCGGCTTTCTGGCTGTTCAACCTCGTTACCAACTTCGCCTACGGCCGCTATAAAGACATGATTGTGGATATCCAGAAGGTACAGAAATCGCTCGAAAGCCGCTTTCAGGCCGAAGTGGCGCGCAACGACGCCAACTGGAAAAACGAGAAGGATCCGGCCCGTCTGATCGCTTTCGCCAACGAATTCTCGAACGCACAGGCCCAGACAATGTTTAACGAATGGAAACAGCTGAGCGAGTTCCTCCTTGTGAAATATATCGACGGCAATGTAAAGAAAACCGATGAAAAAGGCCGGTTCAAGACCACACCCTACGGCGCCGACCGCATCGAGATGCCCGAATGGCCGCCCTATCCCGAGTTCTGGTATAGGAAAATTGTGGAAGACTGCGGCGAAAACATAAAGGAACACGAAGTAAGGTAAGCAACGCTTGCAGACTATACTGGTTTTAAAGGGAAAGGGGCGGATTTATCCGCCCCTTTCCCTTTTCTGTTCCCCGCTCAAAATTCCGACACGACAGTCCAACGTTTTCGATAAGCCATATGCAGAAGCCAAGCTTGCTTGGATTATGCCATGGCGAGAAAACGTCGGTCGAAGACCACGCTTTTATTTCACCTTGGCACGTTCAGGAAACGAGGCGGAGAAAGTTTCCCAATTCTGAAGCTTGTAGGCGTCTTCAGCAATGAAGTGCAGCAAGGTCTCGAACTGTCCGGCCTCCATATAACCGGGCACGATTGTGATTTGCTTGCCGGTTTCGTCTAAAAAAGTACAGGAAGGATACGACATTCTGCCTTGCAGCAGTTCGATGGCCAAATCATGGGAAGAGCGACGGCCCGGGGAACCGCGGTTCACGAAAATCCGCCCGTTGATGGTTACCGTGTCTGTCCGCTCGGCATCAAGCTTTACCGGAATGAAATTTTCGTTCATGTAACGGACTATCTCCGGATGGGAAAAGGTGGAGAGATCCAAACGCTTGCACCAACCGCACCAATCGGTATATACATCCACGAATATTTTCCGGGGAACAAGACCGTTCGCGGCACGGAGGGCGTTTTCTTCCAACGCCTGTTCGAAAGAGCGCCAGTCGATTTTCTCCGCAGTCTGCGCCATCGAAAGGCGGCACGATATTCCTGTAAAAAGAAGGGAGAGAAAGATTATCTTTTTCATTTTCCTGTTCTTTCCGGGCCGCCGGCCCGATAGATTCCCGCGCCTGCGGCGCGCGCTTTTTCCGCAACCCGGGCCACGGAAAAGCCCCTCTATCGTTTAACGATAATCTTGACGATATCGAACTCCATCTTCCCGTGTTTGGACGTTTCCAGCCTCAGAATATAGATACCGCTGGGCAACGACTGCATGTTCATGCTGATGCGGTACAGCCCCTGCTGCCGCTCGCCGTCCACGAAAGTCAACACATTCTCACCCAGCAACGAGTATAGCTTGAGGTTCACCAGACAGTCGCCGCTCACATGGTAGGTGGCGTCCCCCCACGAAGCAATGGGGTTAGGTATAACGCTGAGGATATGGCTTTCGTGCATATGCGGGCTTTCTCCCTGCACCATAAGCGTAACTTCCGGATCTTCGGTATAAACCGTGTCGCCGTCTTCCACATAGGGTTCCCATATCCAGTTTCTGCCTACCGTGTCTTCGGGCTTGAAGATATCAAGCTGCGGCAAGGCTATCTTCCAATCCACGATGCGGGCCATCGTATCCGACACCACATATTGCAAGAGATTGTTCTTGAAATACGTATCGATATTCTTGACCGGCTTTCCGGTAAGTTTGAGATGCAACACCAGAAGGGTGTCGCCCACATGGAAATACGGCTTGTCTTTGTTGATCCAGGTGGTGAGAATCTGGTCGCCCACCACGTTATACACCAGATTGGAACGCGCCGGATTTAAAGAAGCGGGCAGGTTCACACCCAGCGGATCCACTTTCTCGGCATTGAAATAGAAAAACAACTGGAATCCGGAAAGATAGCCGCTGTCCATGCTCAACACCGGATAATCAATCAAACGTTCTTCGGCCGAAACAGCCAGTTTGCCCATACGGTCAAACGACACCTTGGTCTTTCTGCCGAGGCGTTTGAGCTGGCTGGAAGCGGACTGGTCGTTGTAGTTACGGTCGGCATCCCCACGCATCACCCCACGCACATGGTGCATGGTGTCGGCTTCGAGCACAATGGTGTCGGTGCTGTAAACCCAATCGTCCAACACTTGGTTGTAGATATCCGAATAGTGGTTGCCGTTAGACAGAGACAAGGCCACCTTGTTCTGAATGGCCGTGGCGTCGTTACCGTCCAGACCCAATGTGAGCACGGGGTTTTCACTCAAATCGACGTTGCTGGCCCACCACCACATGGAAAGCTGCGGATTGGTCTTTCCCGGCAAGGTTGCTTGATCCAAAGCCATGGCCACATAATTCTGAATCCAGGTGGCATCGTTACCGTTCAAACCGATGGTACCGTAAATACTGGTTTTTTGAGGACTGCGCCCCGTAATACGGTATGTGGAAGGACGCTGGTAGTTGGCAAACACATAGTAGCCCTCCTCATCGCTCAAAGTGCTGTCGATTACCTGCCCGTCCATATTGTAGAGATAAATGGAGGCATTGGCGATGGGAAGGTGCTTCTTCTGGGATTCCACCATATCGCCGTCGAATACAGGCACGTCGGGACTGCGGTCATCCCCTATCGAAGAAGGAATCCATAAACCGGCGTAACTTACATAACCGCTTACCTTGTAACCCTTTATGATACGCACCTTTATCGTGTCGAAACGTTCGCAAAGCTGTTCGGGTGCATGGGGATACAGATCCCTGAGCTGGGAGGTGGCCGTTATCTTGATGGGAAAGAGAAGCGAATCCGCATCAAGGGTATCGGCGATATACACCGGACCTTGCGAGGCGAAGAGGTTAACGCCTCCCTGGTTCAGCAACGGACGGATATGCACGCTGTCGGTAAGCGAGGCATCGTTATACATGTTGAGCGAACTCGGCGAGAAACCATGCCGGGGAGAAACGGGAACACCGGTGGCGGCATCCAAGGGCGGATACCAGGTGATGTCGGCATAACGGCCGCTGCCGTCGGGCAGTTGGGGAGCACCCGCCCACAGACACACATCGTGGTCGAACTGCACGGAGGTATCGGCCAATCTCCGGTAAAAAAGCGGAATGGTGCGGATAGCAAAAGTATCCACCATCGTGGTGCCGTTGTCGGTATGGATAAAAGCCAGCACTTTCACGCTGTCGATATGATATTCCTGCGTAAGGCGGATAGTGTCGGAATAGCGCGTAAGCGCCTGTTCGAGCACGGCTATCCATGCCCGGTAATAGGCCGGCGTTACAGGCTGTATGGATTGGAGGGAATCAAGAATAGCCGTGGTATCGGCCGCCACGCTATCGGGCAGGTTCAAGGAAAGGATTACCGAAGAAAGCTGCTCTTCCATAGACGGTTCCTGACGCAAACCTTCCGGCCATGTATCCAGCAAGCGGTTCAAACGGACAATGAGCGCGGCGATACTGTCGCGATAACGGGCGGTAAAACCGTTGTAGGGATAGTACTCCGAAAAAACATGGGGGTCGAAGAACAGAGAGGTGTCGGTATAAGCCGCCGGGCCGGCTATGGAAACCTGATCGGAACTACGGGCCGTGTCGAATTTAGACACTTCGTACGACCGCACGATAGTATCGTAATGATAGATGGTATCCAACTTGTGGCAATGCACTTCGTAGGCATAGATGCGTAAGGTATCGTACGCAAAGGAGTCTTTTTGCACCAGCGTACCCCCTTCGCCTACGGTACTGAAAGTGCCCACATAAGACGAGTCCACTTCTTCGGAAAGCAGAAAATAAATGGAATCGCATTTATTGATGGAATACAAATCCGTGATGGGGACAAGGCGGCAGACCAAGGTGTCGTAAGAGACATAGGTGGTATCTTGCAAACCCGTCATATCGTTCATAAAGAACACCATCTTCTGCCAGGTTTCCGTGGCGCACTTTGTCTGATAAAGCCCTTCTCCAACGGGATTGTCCGTAGCCTTTACCCGGCTCGCCGACAACCCCCACACCAGCAAAAAACAGCATGCAAATATCCTGTATGCCCTTATGGCGCATAAGTGCCGCAAATGTTTTCTATATGTTCTGTTGCCTTTCATAGGCTTCTATTCAGGCTATACCTTGCGTAGATAAAACCGCCGAAGTTACAAAAAATTTCGACTTCCTTAGATTTAACTACACAACATATTTATTCACAGTTAATTATATTTGCCTTCTCCGTCTCCTGAAGATTCGCTGTATCGGTTACCGTTTCGTACGTTACCTCGCAGGTCTCATCCACTTCCTGGCAACTCGTTGAAATCACATCCCCCCGGCCGTAAACCGGTTTCAGAATGCTGCCGCCTACCCGTACCAAACTGTATACCGTATCGCATACCGTCTTCTTTGCTGTCGGCGTGGGCTCGGGCGTGGGCGCAGGCGCCGTGCCGCCCGTGCAGTTTACCGTCGCCGTTACCGTTTCCTGGAGGTTCGCCGCATCGGTTACCGTCTCGTACGTTACCTCGCAGGATTCGTCCACCTCGCGGCAGTTCGTCGCCGTACCTTCGCCCCGGCCGTAGACCGGTTTCA
>CAMWNM010000050.1 GCA_947175635.1 uncultured Bacteroidales bacterium
TTTCTTTTTGCTTTGGGAGCAGGGTGTCGCAGGTTCGAATCCTGTCACCCCGACAGAAGATCACACGTCCTTGCGTGCAAGGCGAGAGCATGAAAAACAAACAAAAAAATAAACGTCATGTCTATCATCAAACCGTTTAAAGGCTTCAGGCCTCCCGTTGACATTGTAGAGAAATTAGCGAGCCGCCCCTACGACGTGCTTAATTCCGAAGAAGCCCGCAAGGAAGCGGCCGGCAACCAGTACTCGCTTCTGCGTGTAACCAAAGCCGAAATCGATCTTCCCCAAGGCACCGACGAACATTCGCAGGCCGTTTACGACAAAGTGGTTGAAAACTACGGCATGTTCAAGAAAAACGGTTGGTTGGTGCAAGACGAAGAAGAAAAGATCTACGTTTACGCCCAGACGATGGACGGCCGCACCCAGTATGGTTTGGTGGCTTGCTGCCATATCGACGATTATTTCAACAACATCATCAAGAAACACGAACTTACCCGCAAGGATAAGGAGGAAGACCGTATGATTCACGTCCGCATCACCAATGCCAATGTGGAACCGGTGTTCTTCGCCTATCCGGCCAAGAAGGAAATCGATGCCATCGTTTCCAAGAAAGTGGCCGAAAAGCCTGTCTATGACTTTGTGGCCAAGGAAGACGGCTTCCGTCATCAGTTCTGGGTAATCGACAACAAGGAAGAAATAGCCCGTCTGGTTGAGATCTTCGATAAGGAAGTACCCTATCTGTATGTGGCCGACGGCCATCACCGTACCGCCGCCGCCGCTTTGGTGGGCAAGGAAAAACGTGAACATAATCCCAACCATACCGGCAAGGAAGAATACAACTATTTCATGGCGGTTATCTTCCCCGAAGACCAGCTCAAGATTATCGATTACAACCGTGTTGTAAAAGATCTCAACGGTCTTTCCAAAGAACAGTTCCTGGAAAAGCTTAACAAGGATTTCGACGTAAAGGAAATGGGCGCCGATATCTACACGCCTTCCAAACTGCACGAATTCGGTATGTATCTCGATGGCAGATGGTACTGCATGCAGGCCAAAAGCGGCACCTACAACGATAACGATCCTATCGGGGTGTTGGATGTAACCATTCTTTCGAACCTTGTGCTTGACAATATCTTGGGTATCAAAGACCTTAGAACCGACAAACGTATCGATTTCGTAGGCGGTATCCGTGGATTGGGCGAACTCAAACGTCGAGTGGACAACGGTGAGATGAAAGTGGCTTTCGCCATGTATCCTGTGTCGATGTCGCAATTGATCAACATCGCCGACAGCGGTAACATCATGCCGCCCAAAACCACCTGGTTTGAGCCTAAGTTGCGTTCAGGTCTGGTAATCCACGAATTGGCCTAAGGCTCTTGTGCGATAACTCGGTGGGGGAAACCCGTACCGATTCAAGAGAGGTTATCCGGAAAGTTCCGGATAGCCTCTTTTTATAGAGGACGGTGTTTTCTCAGGCTAAATAGACTTCTTATGGAAAAGCAGGTTCACTTCATCCGGATAAATCAGGCCGATTGCATCCGTTGCCGCCGTTGTGTGCGCATCTGTACGGCGAAGGTATTTGATTTTTCATCCGCCGAAGGCGCTGTTAGAGTGGTGCAGCCCGAAAGTTGCATCGAATGCGGTCATTGTGTGGATATATGCCCTAAAAATGCTGTCTTACATTCATTTTTTCCTCAGGAAGCGCTTCATTCCTACGATATACATGATTTTCCCGAACCGGACAGACTGATGTTGCTGATGAAGGCAAGGCGGAGCAACCGGGCCTTTTCCGACAAGGTATTGCCGGAGGACTATGTGGATAAGATCAAAGAAGCGGCATTGTGTGCACCTACGGCTCAAAATTCCCGCAATGTGCGCGTGCTGGTGGTTTCCGATCCGGAAAAAATCAAGGCGGTTACGGCCTTTTCGCTCGAGACCTTTACCCGAGCGATGCGCATTCTGGAAAATCCTCTGATAAAATTTTTTCTGCACAAGAAGATGCGGCAGGTATATGCCATGATACCCAAGTTTAAGAAGATGAACGAGGCTTTTTATCAGCAAGGCGATGATCCGGTGTTGCACCATGCCAAGGCACTGATGTTTTTCCTGGCCCCGGCCAACAGCCGCTTTGGTCTTGCCGATTGCAATCTGGCCTATCAGAACGCTTCCTTGATGGCCGAAAGTTTGGGCGTGGCGCATTTCTACACGGGTTTTGTGATCTCGGCCCTGCAACAAGACAGGAAACAAAGGCTCTATAGACTATTGGGCATAGAGAAGATGCGCATTTATGCGGGAATGACGCTGGCCATGCCGGAATTTCGTTTTGAACGGTATGCCGACCGTATGCCGCAAACGCGTTAGAGGGCCGTTCGACAACCCATTGTTTTTTCTACCATCTGAAGATTTTGGCCTTCCGAGGTTCCTGTACCGTTTTGGGCAACGGGCCGCATAGATAGTACCGTTTGCCGTCGATGTCGACGAATCCGCTTTGGGCAAAGGGCGATTCGGTATCCTGGGGCGATTCCTTAAGGCATACCGCCGCCATGGCGTAGTTGGGATATACCAGCAATACCGCGGGGATATCCAGGATGCGGTTGGCAATCAGGCAGAGTAGGAGCGAGCGGTCGAGAATATCTCCCGAACCTTTTTTCATAAACATCAGGTCCGGATACAGGTAATATCCGTTGAGTTTGGCCGACTGCTTGGCCTGGCTGCTCAGATTGCGGTTCAGAAAGGAAAGAAGTTGGAGAAGCTGCATTTCCTGACTTTCCCGTTCCGATATCACCTCCTGAAGGTTTTGATCTTGTTTTTTCTGAACAAGGCTGTCTAATTCCGGCTTCAGCTTATAAAGAAAGGTTTTCTGCATCAAGGGATTGAATTCCGCCGAAGCGGAGAGTTCGAAAGGCCCTGCGGGCATATCGGCCTGCATCTCGGCCAGCCTTTCGTTGAATGTATAGCCATGGAATTTGCCGTAGAGAGGGGCGATCCCCGTATTTTGTGGGTTTATCCGGATAGAGAAAGGGTGGGAAGCCGTGGCAAAAGCCTTTTCATACACCTTCACCTTGCCTTGCATTTCTTTTTTGGTAAGGGGGCTTTCGGCCAAGTAGTAATTGTTGGTGCCGATAGTGATGAAAGGCAGTGAATAAACTTGTTCAAAAAACGGCAGCAGTATGACGAAACGGTTTGTCCCCTCGGCCGTCAGACGCCCCAGACGGGCATCGTAGCCGGTCTGGTTCAGCATGAATACCGTAAAGAGCAGGTCTTCGCCGTTTTTGTTTTTGGCAAACAGTTTTTCTGCAAACCGGCGAACCAGAAGATAGTATTGGTAATCGTTCAGTTGCAACTCTTCTTTGGTCTGGAAAAGCTGGAAAAGTACCGGATTGAAGTCTTGGTCGGACAGATAAAGCCAAAATTTGGCGATATGTTTCCCTGTGCCTTTGCCCAGACTGATATTGCGCAGGGAAGGATTGAAGTAGATATTGATGTCCTTGCCGTAGAATTTGAGCGGAATGAACTGCTGTTTGCTCAACAGTGCGGCCACGGCATCGGACCCCGCTTCTTCGTAGTAGTTTTCAGGTACGGGGCCTTCGATAAGGGGCAGGGGCGCGATAAAACCCTCTACGTCGATAGCATAAGGCTCTTCTGCTTGAGATGCCTTGGACGGCGCTTTATCGCTAAAGAAGCTGCCTTCCGCCATCGGGTTGCGCTCCCTTATTTCCAAGGGAAAGACGCTCCAGTCGGCACGTACATAATCGGCAAAGTTCTGATTGTTCTGGCGTTGGATTTCCGCAAAGTCCCCTACAGTATTGGCTTTTATATTCTCGTTGAACCAATTGACAAGGTTCTCCTTGGTTTGGGAGAATGTTTCCTTTATCGATTCTTTCTTCTCCTGGAAGGTATTCTTTATATCCTCCGTTACCTCCTGGGCGGCATCTTTGATTTCTTCTCTTAGGTGTTCTCCCTCTTCTTTCAACGCTTCTTTGCGATCTTCTTTCCGTTCCTTGCGTTCCTGTCTGCGTTCGCTTACCGTGGTGTCCGAGGCCTGCCGGGAGGCAGGAGCAAGCAGGGTTTCGGCGGCCGTCAAGGTATCGGAGTATCGGGCGGCATGAAGACAGGCAGGCAATACTGCCAGTAGGGCGGAAAGGCAGAGGCTTGAGGCTGTTTTGTTCATGATGAAAACCGTTAATATGGTGCAAATTTACTCAAAAGAGGCCTTGAAATTATCGGTGCTGTGCTTGATAGCATGGAAAAGCGTGGCTTCGTAATCGGCGATAGCATGGATGAAGAACGGATCGTTCTCGATAATCCGCCGCAAGCTTTCCTTATCTTCGGCATTACAGAGAATCACGCCTCCCACGCGCGGATCCTGCGGTCCGGAAGCGATCAGTCTGCCTTCGGCCAACAGCGTGTCTAAATAAGCGCGGTGTTCGGCCAGATATTTTTCCACTTCGGCCAAAGGCTTTTTATACAATACATTGAGAATATACATGGTGATTTTTTTACCAGTTGACAAATGCACGCTGATAGATA
Source organism: uncultured Bacteroidales bacterium (assembly GCA_947175635.1). GTDB lineage: Bacteria > Bacteroidota > Bacteroidia > Bacteroidales > P3 > Pullibacteroides. Next base: position 4,528 of record CAMWNM010000050.1, read on the forward strand.
TCCTCCACCAACTCTTCCACAATCTCCTCTATCAGTCCTGATTCTACTGAAGCAAGGCTTAGATTTGCGTCATAATCGCGGTAGCGGGAAAAATTTTGGGAAAAGCCGGACTTGTCGTCGAAGCGGTTTTTGTAACGCACCTGCACGGTGATGGTGAGGCGGTTCATGGCCGCTTTGTCGTTGCTTTGAATGGAGGTGGGATTGATGGAGTATCCCACGATCTCGCCGGAAAACTGTAAGTCGGCGAATCCATCGATTAGGGTAAGGTTGCTTTGGGAAATAAGGTAATCTTTGAGTTTATCGGTAAAAACCGAACTGAGGGTAGCCTGGACCGAGGGAGCGCGGTTTCGGAAATAACCTACGCTCATGGTTTTGGCATCGGCTGGAATGGAAGCCCCCGAAAGGGAGTAGATACCGCATGCGGTAAGCAGGCCAAGGAACAAAACGACGGAGAGGAACTTGATGTAACGCATGCCTAATCCTCCAAAAGGATGTTGAACTCTTTTATTTTCCGGTAAATGGTGCGTTCCGAGATGCCCAACTCTGCGGCCGCTTTGCGACGGTTGCCCCGATATTTGTTCAGCGCTTTTTCAATCAGGATTTTTTCCCGTTTCTCAAGACTTAAATCTTCTTCGTGCGCGGGTATGGGATCATTGATGATTTCGGCATGGGGAACGTTGGCGGTCATGCCGGGGGCATACGGGATCTCGCTGTTGGAAACAGGTACGGAGTAGGGGGAAAGAGACTGATCGGCCGGAAGGATCGTATAGGCTTCGCTGTTCAGGTTCTCGTTGATGCGCCCGTTTCCGCTCATATTGGCCACAGCCTGTTTAAGCTGATGGATATCTTTCTGCATATCGAACAATACGCTGTAGAGAATCTCGCGTTCCGACATGCCTGATTGGGCGGTTTTACCCAAAAAGACAGGCAGGCGGCTGGTTTCGGTATCGGGAAGGGAGCGCCTGAGGGCTTCGGCGGAGAGGGTGCGGTCTTTTTCGACAATGGTGATCTGCTCGCTCACGTTCTTGAGTTCACGCACGTTACCCGGCCAGGAGTAGGAAAGCAGGAGTTGCCGCGCCTCCTCTGTAAGATGCAGGGGGGGGATGCGGTATTTTTCGCTGATATCGGTAGAGAACTTGCGGAAAAGCAATTCGATATCTTCCGGCCTCTGTTTGAGCGAGGGCACCTGAATGGTGATGGCGTTGAGCCGGTAGTAAAGGTCTTCCCTGAACTTGCCCATCTGAATCTGCTCAGGTACGTTTACATTGGTGGCGGCCACTACGCGCACATCGGTCTTTTGCGCCTTGGAAGAACCTACTTTCAGGAATTCGCCGGTTTCCAGCACCCGAAGCAGACGCACTTGCGTGCTGAGCGGGAGTTCGGCCACCTCGTCCATGAAAATCGTGCCTTTGTCGGCTTCTTCGAAATACCCCTTACGGGCTTCCCTGGCATCGGTAAACGACCCCTTCTCATGTCCGAAGAGCTCGGAATCGATGGTTCCCTCGGGAATGGCGCCGCAGTTGATGGCTACATAATTGTTGTGTTTACGCGCGCTGAGTTCGTGGATAATCTTGGGAAAAAATTCTTTTCCCACACCGCTTTCTCCAATCACCAGTACGCTCAAATCGGTATTGGCCACCTGCATGGCGATATCGATGGCCCGGTTGAGCAGCGGCGAGTTGCCGATAATTCCAAAACGTTGCTTGATACCTTGAATATCCATGATGTGAGTTTATGGAGAAAAACAGCGATAAAGGGAAGAGAGGGCCGCGGCGTCTTTCGTCTGGCCCTCTTTAGACCGAATGCGGATTACTTCATATTGGTGAAAACGTTCTGCACGTCATCGTCTTCCTCTATGCGGTCGACGAGTTTCTGCACGTCTTCCTGTTCCGCTTCCGAAAGTTCTTTGGTATCGGTGGGAATACGGTCGAAACGGGCGCTTACCAGTTCAAAACCGTTGCTTTCGATGTATTTCTGGATATCGCCATAGGCTTCGAAAGGTGCGTAAATCGTGATGTTTCCTGTTTCATCATCGGTAAACACTTCTTCCATGCCGCAATCGATCAGTTCCAGTTCGAGATCATCCATGCCGATGTCTTCTTTGGGCTTGATGTTGAACACGCATTTATGTTCGAACATGAAAGTGAGGCAACCGGTAACGCCCAGGGAACATCCGGCTTTGGTGAAATAGGAACGGATATTGGCCACCGTGCGTTGGTGGTTGTCGGTAGCGGTCTCGATCAAGATGCCGATACCGTGGGGACCGTATCCTTCGTACACGATTTCCTTGTAATCTTTCTGGTCTTTTTCAGTGGCCCTTTTGATAGCCCTTTCGATATTGTCTTTGGGCATGTTTTCCGACTTGGCCGTTTGGATGATGGCACGAAGCCGCGGGTTGGAGGCAGGGTCGCTGCCGCTCTTGGCGGCGATGGTGATTTCTTTTCCCAAACGGGTGAATGTACGGGCCATGTTGCCCCAACGTTTGAACTTACGGGCTTTTCTATACTCAAATGCTCTTCCCATGGTATTGGATGGTTATAAAGGTTTATACAATTATTTTCTTTTCTGCTGTTGGGCCTGCTGCCGGGCTATTTCCTGCTGCCGGCGTGCCATTTCTTCAAGACGGATCTGGAACTTTGATTTCTTGACCGGTTTCTTCTTGTTTTCCTGAATGCGGGCCAATACTTTTTCGTCGTTGATCATGCGGCGGATGAAGAACATCTGCAGGAAAGTGATGAACATCGACAGGCAATAATAGTAGTTGAGGCCGGATGCGTAACTGTTGAGGAAGCATAGCAGCATGACGGGCATGAAGTACATCATGAATTTCATGCCGGGCATCTGGTTGTTCTGGGCCTGCTGTTTCATGGTCATGTGTGTGTATAGCAGGTTGGAAGCCGCCATCAGAAGCGCGAAGAGACTGATATGGCTACCGTAGAAAGGAATGTTGAACGGCAGGTCGGCGATGCTGTCGTAGCTCGACAGGTCGCTTGCCCAAAGGAAAGATTTCTGCCGCAATTCGATGGAGGCAGGGAAAAAGCGGAACATGGCCAGTACGATCGGAAATTGCAACAACATCGGAATACAGCCCGACAGAGGACTGATTCCGGCTTTCTTATAAAGGTTCATCGTGGCCCGCTGTTTTTCCATAGCCTGTTCGGGCTTGGGGTATTTCTTGTTGATCTCGGCCACTTCGGGTTGGATCACGCGCATTTTGGCCGAAGAAGCATACGACTTGTAGGTAAGCGGGAAGATTACGATCTTCAACAGGATGGTGAGGATAAGGATGATCAATCCATAATGCAGCCCTTTGGATTCAAGGAAGTCGAACGTGGGGATAACGGCCACGCGGTTGATCCACTGCATCAGGAAGAAACTCCATCCGAGAGGTATCTGGCGTTCCAGATCCAGATCGTAATCCCTCAAGGTGCGGTATTTGTTGGGGCCGGCATAGATCCGCATGCCGATGCCTTGTTCGGTTTTTCCGTCGTAGGGAAGCCCGATAAGTGCCTCGAGGTCTTTGAGGTAACCTGCCGGTGCGTTTTTGCGGGTAAAATTCTTGATATCCGCGCTGGCAAAATACGCGTCGGCAATCAAACTCACGCTAAAGAACTGCTGCTTGAACGAAATCCACTTGCTGGGTGTGGTCAGCGACTTCTCGTCATCGCGGGTTTCTTTCAGATAACGCACTTTGTCATTGGCCGGTTTGTAGTAAACGGCCGTGTTCATGCTTTCCATCTGCAAGGCTTTCTCGTACTGCTCCAGCCGGGCTTTCCATACCAGATCCACGAAAGAGGTATTGGCGGCAATCAGGTTCTGCATCTGTACGAAATTCACCTCGAATCCCATCATGTACTGGTTGCCGTAAATGGTGTATACAAATTCGATGTAGCGGTTGGAATCGGATACGGGTGTTTGATCCGCGCCGGGAAGGGTAGGGTGGAGGCGCATCCGCACCTGCAGGCTGTCATCGCCCGAAACGGAGGTTTTTTCAGGCAACAGGCAGTCGAAAAAGCAACGGTCGGTGCGTACGTTGCGGTTGTTGGCGAAAAACTGCAGGTAAAAGTCGGAGAGAGATTCGTTGAACAGTACCAGATCCGTTTTCTGATAGGTAAGATAATCCTTCAGTCTGATGCCGGCGATACGTCCGCCCAGGTTGTTGAAATCGATTGTGAATACTTCGTTTTCTATCACAAAATGCCGTTCGGTTCCGTCCATGGCGGTCACGAACGGATGGGCCATATCGGTCTGTGCTGTCTGGGGAGATTGATTCCGAGGGGTTTCCGGATCCGGCAGGTTGGCTTCGGCTGTCAATGTGTCTGTTTCAGGTAAGAGGGCCTGCTGTTCGGCCGCGGCCTGACGCTGCTTATCCATTTTGGAAGTCTGCCAATAGGAGAATCCAAGTAAAACCAGGAACATCAGCACCAAGCCGATAATGCTTTGCTTGCTCATTCGTATTCTGTCAAAAAGGTGAGTACTGGCTTGCGCATCCGATGCCTCAGACGCCGGTCCGCGCGCAAGAGGCGCAAAGGTAACTAAAAAATAGGGTTCTGTCAAAATGGCGTGTCTGGCGCTTCCGAATCCTATTTTCCTCATGAACCAGAGGTGTGTTTCCGCCTATTTTCTGATTTTTGCTATCTTTGTAAGTTAAGCCGAAAGGCAGGGAGGTTTTAAGTCTTTGATTATAACCCTCTTGAGTTAAGTAAAAAATAATTGCTAAACAAACCGATATGAGTTTTAAAATCGTAGTTTTGGCCAAGCAGGTTCCCGATACCCGCAACGTGGGCAAAGATGCCATGAAGGAAGACGGAACCATCAATCGTGCGGCACTTCCGGCAATTTACAATCCGGAAGACCTCAATGCCCTTGAGATGGCCATCCAGATCAAAGAAAGAATGGAAGACGCCGAAATCATCGTCTTGACGATGGGGCCGGGCCGGGCTTCCGAAATCGTGCGCGAATCCATGTATCGCGGTGCTGACGGCGGTTGCCTTATCAGCGATATGAAATTTGCAGGGGCCGATACGTTGGCTACTTCCTATACCTTGTCGATGGCTTTGCGCAAGCTCGCTCCGGTAGATGTGGTGCTTTGCGGACGTCAGGCGATCGACGGCGACACGGCCCAGGTGGGACCGCAGACAGCCGAGAAATTGGCCATGCCGCAGATTACCTATGCCGAAGAACTTGTGGCCGTGGATGCCAAGTCGATTACAATCAAACGTCGCCTGGAACGCGGTGTGGAAACCTTGAAATCCACCTTGCCGTGTCTGGTTACCGTTCATGGTTCGGCCAAGGAATGCCGTCCCCGTCATGCCATCCGCGTGATGCGGTATAAATATGCCGCTACGCCTTCAGAACTGGCCTCGGCCGAAGAAAGCCGCAAACTCAAGGTGGAAGCCGACAAGCGTCTTCAGATTCAGGAATGGACGGCCGATGACTTAGGCGCCGAAGCCGGCCGCTTGGGGATGGCCGGTTCTCCTACCAAGGTGAAGAAGATAGACAACGTGGTTTTGGTACACAAGGAAGCCAAGGTGATGGACGGTTCGGATACCTCCATCAACGAACTGATGCAGGAACTTGTTTCCGCGCACATCATCGGATAAGGTTTTCCCCAATTAAAATCGAAGAAAGACATGAACAACGTATTTGTATATTGTGAAGTAACCGAAGAACGCGGCATTGCCGACGTGAGCCTGGAACTGCTCTCCAAGGGACGCCGTCTGGCGGACACCCTCGGACGTAAACTGGAAGCCATTGTAATCGGCCATCAGGTGCAGGATCTGGAGAAGACGCTTTATCCGTATGGGGTGGATGTTATCCATTATGCGGAGGATTCCCGCCTGTTTCCTTTCACCACCTTGCCGCATACCTCCATCGTGGTGAAGCTGGCCAGGGAACTCCAACCCGAAATCCTGCTTTTCGGCGCCACATCGGTGGGCCGTGATATGGCCCCCCGCGTGGCCTCCAGCTTGATGTGCGGCCTTACCGCCGATTGCACCAGCCTCGAAATCGGAGACCATGAAGAAAAGAAGACCAACACCGTTTACAGGAACCTTCTCTATCAGATCCGTCCCGCTTTCGGCGGCAATATCATCGCCACGATTGTGAATCCCCAGACACGTCCGCAGATGGCGACGGTACGTGAAGGGGTGATGAAGAAAGAAATATACAAGGCCGACTATAAAGGAGAACTGAACCGTTTGGATGTCTCTCAATATGTGGACGCGGCCGATTTCGCCTGCCAGATCATAGACCGGGCCATCGAGGCGCAGAAGGTCAATATCAAAGGTGCCCAGATCATCGTGGCCGGCGGTTATGGGGTGGGTAGCCGTGAAAACTTCAAGTTGCTCTACGAACTGGCCGATGTGTTGGGCGGTGAAGTGGGCGCGACCCGTGCGGCGGTGGACGGCGGCTTCATCGAACACGAACGTCAGATCGGCCAGACTGGGGTAACGGTCCGCCCCAAACTGTATATCGCCTGCGGTATATCGGGTTCCGTACAGCACCGTGCCGGTATGGATCAGTCGGGCAAGATCATCAGCATCAATACAGACCCGGGTGCACCGATGAATGCCATCGCCGACTACGTGATTAACGGTTCGGTATTGGATGTCCTGCCCAAAATGATCAAGTACTACAAGGAAAATTCAAAGTAAGCCCTCCCGATTTTGGGACAAGACGGTGTTGTCCGTCGGGCAAAAAGAATAAAAACCGCCTTGCCGCATAGGTTCGGTAAAGGCAAAAAATGCAGATTATGAATTTTTACAGTGATAACGAGGCGTTGAAGTTCCATCTCAACCATCCGCAGATGCGCAAATGCGTTGACATGAAAGAGAACGGTTACGCCGACAAGGACAAATACGATTACGCGCCTCAGAACTTCGAAGACGCGATGGACAGTTATGACAAGGTAATGGAAATTATCGGGGACATAGCCGCCAACGTGTTGGACGTGAATGCCGAGGAAGTGGACCATGAAGGTCCTCAGGTGATTGACGGCCGCGTGAAATACGCCCGTGGCACGCAGGAAAACCACGATGTGCTTACCAAGGCCGGAGTTTATGGCTTGGCGCTTCCGCGCAAGTACGACGGCTTGAACTTCTCGATCGTGCCTTACGTCATGGCCGCCGAGATTGTTTCGCGCGGCGATGCGGGCTTTGCCAATATATGGGGGTTGCAGGACTGTGCCGAAACCATCGCCGAGTTCGCTTCGGAAGAAATCAAGGCAGAATTCCTGCCGCGCATCCATCAGGGCAAGACCTGCAGTATGGATCTGACCGAACCCGATGCGGGTTCCGACTTGCAGGCCGTGCAGCTCAAGGCTACCTACGATGAAGGTAAACAGATGTGGATGCTTAACGGTGTGAAGCGTTTCATCACCAACGGAGATGCAGACATCAAGTTGGTGCTGGCCCGTTCGGAAGAAGGCACGAGCGATGGCCGTGGCCTTTCGTACTTCGTGCATGACCGCAATTGGGGCGGTGTACGGGTAAGACGCATTGAGAACAAGATGGGGATCAAGGGTTCGCCCACCTGTGAGTTGGTGTTCACCAATGCACCCGCCAAGTTGGTCGGAGAGCGGAAGTTGGGGCTTATCAAATATGTGATGGCTTTGATGAATGGCGCTCGTTTGGGTGTAGGCGCCCAGTCGGTGGGGCTTTCGGAAGCCGCCTACCGTGCAGCCTTGAAATATGCCAACGAACGCGAGCAGTTCGGCAAGAAGATTATCCAGTTTCCGGCTGTTTACGAAATGCTTGCCGTGATGAAGGCCAAGTTGGATGCCGCCCGTTCGGTGCTTTACGAAACATCCCGTGCGGTGGATCTGAGCAAGTCTTATGCTTCTTTGGTGAACGAAGGGGCCAAACTTACGCCTGAACAGCGTGCCGAGATGAAGCTCTATCAGCGCAATGCCGATATGCTGACGCCTATTTTGAAGATGTTCTCCAGCGAATATGCGAACCAAAACGCTTACGATGCCATTCAGGTACACGGTGGAACAGGCTTCATGAAAGATTTCCCTGTGGAACGTTTCTATCGTGACGCCCGTATCCTTACCATCTATGAGGGTACATCGCAGTTGCAGGTGGTGGCGGCCATCCGTCATATCCTGAATGGAAACGCCTCCAAGTTGATTGAAACCTACGAAGCAGAAGCGATTAAGGATGAACTGAAGCCTTTGCGCGAAAAGTTGGCCAAGATGCATGCCGAACTCAATAAGGCGGTGGATGCTGTCAAGGCTGTCGGCAACGAGGAGTGGGTGGATTTCAACGCCCGTCGTTTGGTGGAAATGGCCGGTTATGTGATTTTGGGCAATCTGGTGGTATTGGATGCCAATCGTTGCGATTGCTTCCGCAAGAGCGCCGAGGTGTTCGTACGTCACGGTTACGGTATCGTGATGCGGCATGCGGCGGTGGTTGAGGGGGGAATAGTTTCCGATATGGAATACTATAAGTAAAAAACGATTTTGAAGGCGGTCTGCTGCGTTGGCCGCCTCGGTCTGTTCGGTCACGTACGGAAGTA
>CAMWNM010000051.1 GCA_947175635.1 uncultured Bacteroidales bacterium
AAGAATTGTAAGTACTTAAAATCAATATATTAAGTATGAATTACAGTCTTACAGATTTTTCGCTAAATTTTGAATATAGGGATTCAGGCTCTCAAAACACCGTGTTTCAGGAATCCCGACCTGTGCCACTCCGTGCCATTCCGTGCCACTCCGTGCCATATTTGTTTATTGATAATCTGTGTATTATAATTGCGGTAAATTTGATAAAAATGGCAACAAAATATGTACAGAAAGTAATACCGGAAGTTTCGGCAGAACCCTATAAAAAGTTAAAGGGTGTGGAGCGGAAAAGACTTGCTTTGGAGTTATATCAAAAGCACTGCAAGGGGCTTGTTGTTCGCAACAAACATGTTGGAATCCCAATACAATTGAATAATCGGGGTGGAAAGAAAACGGCTTATGGAGAGGCTGTGTATTATAAGAAAGTCGCTATTATAAGTGTATTACATATCCTGTTGGAGCATGCCAAATACAATAATTTTGGAAACAGAAAACGCAATGAATCAAACGATATTATTGGCTATTATAATTTCAAAGCCTATGTCTTGATCGATGGAAAGAAGGAGTGTGTTCGACTTGCTGTAAGAGCTTGCACCAACGGTTCATTCTATTACAACGTAGAGGTCAATAAATAAAAAAAAGAGTGCTGGCCTCAATGACGGTGGTTTTACTTCCGTAGCTCAACACTCTTTAAACTTCCGAAGAAGTACTGCAAAGATACGAAAAAATCACAAATACAAGTTAAAATGAGACTGAAAAAGCAGATCTGCAAATTGAGTAGCAGGGAAAACGGCGCAATAGCAGCCGGGGCAACCGCTCCTCGCAAGCGTAAATCCACGAAAACGCGGAAAACCAAGACCACCGCAAAAAAGAGAACGGCCAAGCGCAAAACCACCAAACGGAAATAGGTATGGAGCGCAACGAAATCAAACTTTACGATGTCAGTTACCAGGCGCAACCGATAAGCGCCGGTTCCCGTCTTGAAACCTACTGGCTGCAACACTTCACGCGCTTGGAAAAAGGTGTCAATGTTCGCCGGTTCAATTACAAAAACCTTTTTGACAACAAACTCGGTCCGGTGTCGGATAATCCGCACTCCGTAATGATGTACTATAAATTAAAGGGTTTTCAATTCGGTAACTGGGTAAAACAAATAGATCGGGTAAATCATTTTGGAGGCTGTGCCTTGGCCTTGGCCGATTTGCGTATGCTGATGCACTCCAAGAACCTTGGTTTTGACCACAATATAGGGGTCGCTTTCGGGGCACGAGGCCAAGCAGGAGCAGCAGCTCATTATGAACCCCGTCTGATGATGATCAATCTGACCAAGCAAGCCGGGGCGGGATGCCTGGCGCATGAATACGGCCACGCCTTAGACTACTTTTTCGGAATGAGGGTTGACGTTAAAAAAGGGGGAGCTGCACTTTCCAACGGGGATTCCGTTTCTAAAACAATCATTCCTTGCGGTGGGGTATTCCGGCACCAAATGGCAGAGGTATTAAAGAGAATCGTTGCGACAGAAAGTTATGAAACTTGGCGCAAGTATCATAAGAAACGATGGTCTTACTGGGGGTGCCATACCGAAATGTTCGCACGTTGTTTCGAGCAGTGGTGCTGTTGGCAGCTCCGACAGAAGAAAATTGAAAACACCTACTTGTCCTATTCGTGGAAATACTACCAGGACACGCCGTCCAGATATTTGAGCGTGGCGGACTGCAAAAAAGTATTTCCTGCTATTACGAAACTGGTAGCCCTGTGTGCAAAAGAAATGAATCGTAAATAACATGGCAAAGAAAACTGAAAACCCGGAGGTTAAATCCGGAACGAGCAAGCCGAAATCCAAACACCTTGTGTTGGATGCAGCGGCGCAAGAACTGTTTAACAAGGCATATTCCCTTACCGGAGCAGACACCGAGAAACAGGCAGTGCAGGAAATTTTAAGCTGGTTTTGCGAAAACGGCGGAGTTAACGAGTTAAAAGACTATCATAATTCCGCTGATATTGCAGAAATAGAACGGCTTAAAGGGTTAACTTGCAACAAAGTTAACTGCGAGTTAACCGCCGAGTTAACACAAGTTAACTCCGATTTAACTGCCAAAAACGAAGAGTTAACTCAAGTTAACTCCGAGTTAAAAGAGCAGTTAAACGCGCTTCAACTGGAAGTTAACTCCGCCGGGAAAAAGTTAATCGAACTGGATTTTGAGAAAGAATCGGCCAATAAAAGAGCAGCCGGTTTGAGTAACATTCAGGATGTATTCGGTCGGCTGAACTGGTTGCTTCTGAAATGGTGTGCAGCCCGGTATCAAAAAGAGAAAGGGAAAGAGATAAGTCCCGAACAGGCCTTGCGTATGCTCTTCGAGGGCTATTTGCAAGGTAAACTCTTCGTGTTTACCAAACCGAATGGCTATGTAATAGAGGTGTTCAAACAAAGAATCAAGCAAGATGACAGGAATAATCGGGAAACTAAAAAAGAAGCGTAATAATGTGCTTCTTCATGCCGTGCTTGTAAAAATAGCCGATGCCTTGTATCAATTCCGGCAAGGTTTTCCTTTGGGCGCGGACGAAAAGGAAGTGGTGTTTATGCTTTCGCCGGAAAAGAAAGATTTGAACGTGTACATTGTCGCATTGAAAGAAAAGAATGAAAAGATTGAGATCACCCGTATGTGCGCTCAATACAAAGGTACGGAACTGGTGTCCCGGCTTGGCGACAAATTACAGGCAGAGGGTCTGAACTTATCCGATATGCCTATGCCCGGCGTAACCGAACAAGAAGAGAAAGGAGCCAGCGATGAGCAATAGCGTTTTGGAAAAATTGAACAAGCAGCCGGATGTACAGGTTGCTACGCAATCCGATGATGAAATGATTTCCGTGCTTTTGGACGAAACCGAAAGCAAGGAAAAAGGTGTTGAGGAAATCAATACGGCGATATATCCCGATTTTGAAGCACCGGATCCGGACGATTACCCGGCGCCGGATATGCCGGAGCCGGGGAACCCCCGTCCTGATGGAGCGGATACCCCTGAGGACGAGCCGCAAAAAATCATGATGTCGCTGGTGGATTTACCCGTTGAAACCATTGTCGATACGGTGGATATAACCTTGACGGAACTTATTGTTCGTGGCTGCAAGATTGAAGATGCGGACGAAGAGGAGGCGGACAGGCTGATGACCTCCGAGGCCGACAAAAAAGCATTGGCGAAAGCCACCAGCCGCTATTTGGAAAGCCAGCAGATCAAGGTAACGCCTCTTTACGGAATGCTCCTTACATTCATTCTGATTTACGGCAAGAAACTGATGTACGGTTTGCGCCTCAAGAAGCTTATGAAGCAGAACAACGCCCTGCAAGACGAAATCGAGCGGTTGCAAGAGGAAAATGACAAAATGCAGCGGCGTTTGAACGAGTTTGCCAACGAACAAAAGGACGAAGAAAAGGAGGAAACAGGCAGTGAGGCTGAATAAAATGTTCCTGGTACTTGGTAAAAAGGGATCGGGTAAGACGTATTACACCATCCACACCTTAATCGAGCAGTACCACACGGCACACCCGGAAAAGAAGATATTGGTGTACAATACGGACGACCACACGGATTACCGGTATATCCCACGGATCAAGCCGGGTGATTTGGAACGGTGGACGGGGGCCGGGATTTACCGAATTGTGGATTCCGATGCCACGGGCGTTATATCTCTAATTAATGAGTACGTGTACAACGGGTTAGTAATATTTGAGGATGCTTCCAAGTACATCAACAAGCGGTTGCAGAAGTCGGCCTGGGATGCGATTCTGAATAGTAAGCAGCACAACATAGATATACTGTTTCAGTTTCACGGATTTGCCGCTTGCCCACCCGAAATCTTGCGACAATGCGATGTGATTACCATGTTCCGCTGCGATAGTCCGGCTTATCGGCGCGATGAGTTGGTGGAATATGAAGCCGTGCAAGCCGCCTACAACAAGGTAATGGCAAGCAAAGAGGACTATCCGCACAAAACAGTAATTGTAGCATGAAAATCCACCCGATGACACTTAAGGAACTGGCAGCCGTTTATCGTGTGAGCCGTACCACCATGTACAGGTGGCTTAAGCCGCATCGGGATAAAATCGGGTACAGAAAGCCTGGGATGCGTTTCTATACGGCAACCCAGGTGGCTGCCATTTTCGAGGTTTTGGATCCCCCGGAAGTGTTACAAAGTGTTTCATAATGTTGCAAAGTGTTACAAAACGTTTCAAAGTGTTTCAGTGCCATTTTGCGCCGCTGCATTTTTGCCGGACAAATGTTTAACGTTTAACTCAAAAACAGACAGAAATGCACAAACTCAACAATCTCACCGGCATTATGTGCGCGGGGATCCTCTGCATCCTGGTTTACCAAATGTATGCAGCAAAGAAAGACAACACCGGTAATTTCATGGGTTATGCCGTGAAGCACAAAAGGAAGTAAGAATGAATTTCGTTGAATTGTACCAGCGTGCCATGGGCCCCAAAGGTCTTTCGGCGAATTTCGATGGTCAAACACAAAAACAAGAAAAAGAAATGACTAAAATGATTGAAAACAAGGCTTTCGGCTTTGTTATTAAGAACGATACCGCCGATGATATCAGCTTTGCTCTTATGCCGGGCGCGCTTCCCAATTTGAGTGAAATTCAGAAGCGCTACCCTCATGTAAAAGCGATTCTGAAGGATGGGGAATTTTTCACGGATGAAACCAAGACCAAGAAAGTAACTTGTTCTTGCCGGAATGGTTCCACCGTGGCATTCTTCCACGAGTATTTCAAGTCCATTCCCGGACAGGCCACCACGCTTGATATGACTTCGACCGAAAAGGAAAATTTCTACACAGAAGTGGAAACCGGCATGCCCAATCCTTGTGTTTCTGAAACGCTGAAACGTCAAGCTCTGTCTGACTACCTTGGAACGCAACAGTTCGACCAGAACCGCGTGATTGCAAAGGGTATCAATATTCCTTTGTCGGCGGCGCATCTGGTTCTGTTGACGATCAAGGCTGGCAGCACGGTTACCTACACCTTTACGGTTAACACCCTGTATTAATCGGAAAGGAGGCGGATATGGTACAATTGACGGATCCGCGTTTGACAGAAGCGCGATGGGCGAACACCACCGGCACGGAAACCACCGTTTCTACCGGCACAGACACTGGTACCACCAAATGGTGGCAGAACTCGGATATTTGGGGCGCAATCGGAAATTCTTTCCAAGGGCTTACCGATATGTTCGGTTCCATTTTTGCCGGGGCGGGAAATAAGCAGACAGATACCGTGGCCAATGCCGGGGCAAACTATATCGTTCCCAGTCAGAACCAGCAGAAGTCAAATACGGCTTGGTTGTGGATTGTCGGTGTGGTCGCCTTGGTTTTGGTGGTCTTTATCCTGTTCAAAAAGTTCAAGTAGAACATACGACCCAGGGCTATAGGAGAGCAAACCAAAGTAGTGAAATGAAAGTGGAAAGCCAGCTCGCGTTTGAAAGATAACAGGTTCTTTTTTGAATCATAATCTTTTTTGTTGTAGTCTGTGTGAGTAGTATAAGTAAAAATAGCGAAGTAAAAGTTTCGGGTGGGTATTTTTTAACTGAAAAATACGGTAAGTCGTATGGGAGATTTCACAATGGAATATGTTGAGAACGGAATGGGAAAAAATCCAGCAAGCGTTAATCTTGATACCAAGGTAATAAAGGTTAACGCCCCTCTTTTCAAAACTTATACACCGCTACAAAAGAATGTAGTTTTATTGCATGAAAAAGGGCATGTACATTATGATACGGTGGATAATGAAGAATGGGCCGACCGTTTCGCCCTTGAATTGTTGGCAGGTAGTGAACCTCAATCATTGCGAAAAAGCGTAGATGCTCTTTTGGGTGTTCTCGCTTCCTGCGAAATTCCAGAAAGCCGGAAGAAGGCCGTTATCATCAGTGCGTTGCGTATCGATGCGGAACGGTTCGGAAACGAACACGCTCGGCAGCTACTCGATGAATTGGAGAAAGAAGCCAGGGTCGCCAACTGCGGCGTTACGGTTGCTGCTGTTACGGCTATTGTAATGGCAGCCATAGCCCTGATCGGCCTGTTACAGCAAACCATATTCGGCAAACGCGCCGAATGGTTTGTAGGCGATATGGGAGGGAAAAAGAAAAATCAAAGAAAAATAACATTCATCGAACAGGCTTGTGATAGTGTTGGGGCAAAAGCCATTAAATTAAAGGCTTCATCCGCAGATGAAGATGGTGGTTATTCTGCCATTATAGCCCAACTTGATAATGAATCCTGGGTTTTTAATGAAGTTCACGCCGCTTTATACCCGGCGTTCAAAGACAACAACATCTTTTCTCCAGCATTCTTTCGTTCAGCCAGTAAGTTCTACAAGAATGTGTCCTGGGCAAAAGATTATATCCGGGAATATCTGCCTACTGTAAAGCAGAATGTACGGGATGAGTACGTAAAACGTGGCTACCAATTCAAGAATGAGGAAATACAGACAAGCAGCAGCACATCAAGCAGCCGCAACCTTGTCTTTATCATAGCGGCCTTGTTGGTTGTAGTATTCTTGTTTAAAAGGAAATAGCAATGATTAATAATCAGTTACAAAGAATAGGCATGTTGTCGGGCATTTCCGTGCAGGGAAGTTCAACCCCTTTGCAGACAACCAGTATTGCATCTGATGCAAATGACTGGAAAAACATTTCCACGCCGAACACGCCTACCTCCCCGATAGAACCGGACGATGAAACGGATCTGTCAGGCGATGGAAGCAATTTGAAACCGACAACGTCAGGTTTTGAGGAAATGTTGCCAGGTGTCGGCGTTACCATTGAAATTCCCGACACACCGACCGATGAACCGGTTCCTGATGATGATCCCGCCGAGCCCGACCCGGAAGAACCTGAAGATGGCAATGAAGAATATGAGCTTGTAAAGGAAAAGAAAAGGCCCAACAATGACAAGCGGCATAAGCTGGTACGTCTGGTTTTGGTGGCCGTTGCCCTGTTGATCGCTTATCGATTGTTTTTTTCCAAAAGACGATAGATGAAACCTTTTTGGCGGTACGGTAAAGCCGGGAAAGAGCGTTTGATTATCCAGGCATTTGCGGCGGTTCAGAATTCCATTTCATGGGAGGATGAAGATGCCGCCAAGCTTGCCGTGCACCAGTGGTTGATGGACAAAGGCTATTTTAACGGAACCAATAAGCAGAAATCGAAAAAATTCAAGGATCCGAATTTCTTTTGGGCGAGAAAAAACTATGACAAGTTCGTGGCTTTGCTTAAAGCCTTGTTGAATCAAAAGTTTTACGAGGAATCGGAGGCCGAAGCCAGGGCATACCAAAGTGCGATGCAACAGGCCAAGTATGCCGAAATAGATGCTGCAACCGAGCAGTTCTACCAACAGTGGCCAGAATACGACAAAAGACGGAATCCCGGCGAACTGGCAGATACTTGGCACGAGGAAACGGCAAGCTCTTTTGATTCCTGGTTGCTTTGGGCCAGTGCCGCCTATTGTGTTGGTATGATGATTATTGGAAGAAAGAAGAAATGAAATACGTACTCCCTGTACTGACACTTGCCGCCGGTTTTTTGGCTGGCAGGTTGATCGAGACGAAGCAGAAACCGGAAGAGGCCGACAAAGGAATGTCGGCAATCTTTTGGGTGGTGGTAGTGGTGGCTGTGGTCGGTGTGGGCTTGGGGATGGTGTATACAGTTAAACAACTCATAAAGTAGTGAACAAGAGAACAATTACATATATCGGTGTGGGTTTGGCCGCCTTGGTGGTGGTTGTCTTGCTGATCGTATTCCTGAACCGGTTGCGGCCTAAAAAGTCGATTGTGGACGATTTGGTGGTTGACAATTCAAAACTTACCTACACCGATACGGAATACAGGTTGATGTCCAACCAGCTCTATACCGCTATGAAAGGAGCCGGAACCGATACCGCCGCCATTCTCCGCGTGTGTCAGAAATTGCAGAATGTGGATGACTGGAACGCGGTTGTAAAGGCTTTCGGTACAAAATCTTCGTCAAACTGGATTTATAAGTTCAGTGGAACGCTGTACGATTGGTTGCAAGACGAGTTGAGCGAGCGGGAAATGCGCAAACTGAACGAAATTCTTAACAAGATAGGAGTAACAATATGAGAGGTAAATCGTGGATAATCGTGTGTGTTGTGGTGTTGATTGTCGGTATCTTGCTGTTCCTTTTCCGGGACAAGATCTTGAAAAAGAAAACCGAGGTGTCCGGCTCCGAAGGAACGGAAACAGTTCCGGTTTCGGAATTTCCGCTCCAGTCGGGTTCCCGGGGCGACAAGGTTTCAAAACTGCAACGTTATTTGAACAATATCATACAACAAGCCCCGGTTGTACATAACCAGTTGACCGTTGACGGCATTTTTGGGCCGAAAACCGCCGAGGCCTGCGGTATCGCTTTCGGGGTGTCCGAATGTAGCGAAGCCAACTACAAAGCTTATGTAGAACCATATAAAGGATAATGAAATGAAACTCTTGGATACCCTCAACGATATTCTGAACCAACGGCAAGAGTTGCCGGTAAAATGTGAAGTGGCGGTTGATACTTCCAGCGTTATTAAGGCGTGTTCCGTGGTGTTGGCGATGTTGGTTCTGTACGCAATAATTAAAAAACTGCTCTGATGTTGCTATTTGAATCTTCTTACAAGGGTTTTGACAAGGCGGATTTCCTGGCAAAGGTCGAATCTTTGTCGGCCCGGCTGGGTATCAACCCGGACTGGCTTATGGGTGTGATGTACAAGGAGAGCCGTTTGAACCCCGGTGCCGTGAATGGAACAACCGGTGCAAGCGGTCTGATCCAGTTCATGCCCAACACGGCAGCCTCATTGGGAACCTCCGTTGAAGCCTTGCGTACGATGACAGGTAGCGGACAGTTGCTGTATATCGAGAAGTATTATCGCCCTTACATGGGACGAATAAACAGCTTTCCGGATCTGTACCTGGCAACCTTTTTCCCGGCGGCTTTGGGTAAGTCCGATGAGTACGTGATGCAGACATCTCGATTATCGGCAAGCTTGATTGCAGGGCAGAACCCGGCGGTTGACCTGAACGGGGACAAACAGATTACCGTGGCCGAGTTCAAACAGTACTGCTATAAGGGCTTTTCCGTTGAATCCGTGGAGGCCTTAAAAAAAAAGCGCCAATAGATAAGTTTATGAAATCGATACAAATCATATCTGCAATCTGCCTGATTGTTGCAGGCGTTTGTTCCTTGTATAACACCTTGAAGTAGCCGCCATGTTGGAGCTTATAATAAGTAATGTGTTCGGATTGATTAGTGGTATGGGCCTGGTAACACTCTTTACCATACCCTCTATTAAACGCCTAAAAAAAGCGGAGAGTCGTTTGGCCGAACTTTCAGCGGATAAGGCCGAGATTGAGGCAAATAAATCCACCATCGATATGCTCAACAATGATGTACAGCTCTTGATGAAGAGAGAAGAAGAACGCATAAAGGTTCAGGATATGCTGTGCGCAACCTGTACATACAAGCAGTTTTACCTGAATGTTGAGAAACGGATGAACGATAGGATCAATGAAAAGGTTCTTAAACAAGGTTAGATTTTTGGCGCTGGGTTCATGCCTGATGTTTCAGTTGACTGGCTGCACGCCTCAACAACGGTTGACACGTCTGGTGACGCGACATCCGGAATTGGTTCGCGACAGCAACTATGTATTGCACATGGAAAAGTTTGTTCCGGGCTGGTCTTTCGATGATGTGCTGCCATTTGTTCGGGGGCGGCAGATTCCGTTTCAGGACGATAAACACGGCATATCCGGAACCATTACGGTACAGGACAATGATTCCGTTGCACTGCATATCGATAAGGAGCCGGACGTTATCCCAATCGATACAACAATGAACGTGCCAACCATTGTTGTTGCCCCGGTTGAGAAAAAGGATAACCGCTTTCTGTGGGGTATTGTCGTTTGTGCCGTTGTTTTTTCCGTGTTCATGATAATAAGTAGGCTGAAATGAGTAGAAAACTGCTTGCATACATACTTGTCCTTGTCAGTGCATGGCTCTTGTGGGATTACACCCGACACCGCCACACAGAAATGTGGTGGCTCAAACGTTTTATGTCCTATCCGGGCATACGGCCGGAGGTTAAGGGAATGGAAAAGATTGCCGTTGAGCTTGCATTCAAACATCTGCAAAGGTTAAGAAAGCACCACCCCGAAAAGATACGCCCGGCATTACCCTTTGAGAAGATAACGGCAATCCCTGTAAACGCCGAGTGGTTCGGCTATGTTCCGGCGGAATACTGGCAGGTGGATATGGAGAACTACGATAAATCCGAGTTGACCGAAATACAGAAGTATCGAGTTCGGTATATCCAGGCATGGACGCCGTACAATCAACAGATAATGGATATTTACAATAAATACAAAGGCAATGCTTAGCGAATTTCAACGAAGTGCCCTGGGTGGTGATATTATCGAAGACAAGGGTGATGTTATCTATGTTGGGTTGTTCAAGCCCACGACTGATGAAACCGGGCAAAACAACTGCCTTATCAAGAGGATTGACCAAAAGGAAGATCCGGTAACGGGTAATATTACCATCCGGACAAAATACCCTAACGGAAACAACAGCGAAATGACCGATACATGGGCAAACCGTGTCAAATATAATTACGAATACTCAAGAAGTAAGTAGCCATGGGATTTGAAATCAATCTTCTTTCCGGTCACATATCGCCGCGTCCACGCAGACAAACTGAAAAACTGTCCAAAACCGTAGTTGATAATATCGGTGAAGCTTCTGAGGAAGCCGCCGGACTGCTCTCTCCGGAAGATAAGGCGAAGCTAAATAACATGGAGGCTGCTATGCAGTCTGTAACTTGGGCAGATTTGGTGGCCTTGCGCGATGAAGGCAAACTGACACCAGGTGCGTTTTACCGGATTACAGACTATGTAACCACAACCACACAGATTGAAACCCAAAGTGCCGGACACGCTTTCGATATTATTGTGAGAGCGGATAGCGAAAATGTTTTGAATGAGAATGCTTTTGCAGTCCAGCACGAGGGCGATACGTACTTTGCCCAATCGAAATTGGCGGCATGGCAGTTGAAGTATAGCCTTGACAACGATACAACCAAGTTTCTTTGGGCGGATCCGGAAGCCGGGAAAGGGGTTGTCTACTACCTCAAAGATGAGTTCAACAACGAATGCCCTTTTGATTTTAAAAATATCCGGTTCAAGAGGTATCGTTGCATCGATGTAAAAGATAATACCGCTCTTGAGCCGGTATATATCGACAATTATTATTGTTGGCAGACAGATGGAGATGTGTTGATTGAAGATGATACGGATTTCGTTTGGTATTATACGTTTGCCATAAAGGATAATCTGGACGTAGATTTTTCCCTAAATAAGGAACGTCTGGGAGTTTCTTTTTACAACAGCGACTTGTGTGCCTGCTCCGACAACATCATGTTGAAGCATATCGTTACGGTAAGTCTCGATGATGAAACCTTTTTGGCGCAACAGAGCCTGAACAACATTGTCCTTTTATCATTCAATCCGCAAGAAAATGGGTATATAAATATCATACACAACTATTTCGGCTCAAGAAATCACGATATAACGATTTTCAACGGGTGCGAATCCGTAAGGACTGGTGAAAGGTGTTTCGATATTACCGGTGATGTTTCTTTTGGTGTTTTCGGAGACAAATGCCATTCTATGGTGTTTGGCACAATGTGCTACTCCAATACGTTTGGAAACGGCTGTTACTCTAACATGTTTGGAAGCTCCTGTTCCTCCAACACATTTGGAA
>CAMWNM010000052.1 GCA_947175635.1 uncultured Bacteroidales bacterium
ATGCGACGCCGCCGAGGGCGACCCCGAGGGAGCGTACTCTCGTACGTGACCGAGGAGGAGGCCCGACGGCAAGGAAGCAGATCAGCCCTTAGAATTTCTCATTTTCCGAAGTGCTTATAAAAAGCGACGATAGTCTCAACCCCCCGATAAAAATTCTCCAACAGGTAACTTTCGTTGGGCGAATGGATGGCATCGGCTTCCAAGCCGAAACCCATCAACAGGGATTTGATGCCCAGAACGCGCTCAAAGGCCGCGATGATGGGGATACTGCCGCCGCTACGGGTGGGTATGGGCAATTTGCCGTAAACCTCCAGATAAGCCTGTTCGGCGGCTTTATAGGCATCCGACTGCAAATCGGCACCGTAAGCCTGCCCGCCATGCAGAACATTCACCTCCACCTTTACGCTTTGGGGGGCACGCTGTTGCAGGCAATCGGCTATCTGACGGCCTATCTTCTCCCAATTCTGATCAGGCACCAGACGCATGCTGATCTTGGCATGGGCGGTGGATGGAAGCACGGTTTTGGCCCCTTCGCCCGTGTAACCGCTCCACATACCGTTTACATCCAACGAAGGACGTATGCCCGTACGTTCGATGGTTGAAAAACCTTTCTCTCCCTGTGTCCGGGCAATATCCAATGCCTTTCTGTAGGCCGCTTCATCAAAGGGGGCCTTGGCCATGGCCGCTCTTTCTTCGGCAGAAATCTCCACCACGTCGTCGTAGAAACCCGGCACGGTGATATGGCCGTTTTCATCGATAAGACCAGCGATCAAACCCGCCAGCACATTGGCCGGATTGGCCACCGCTCCGCCAAAGATACCCGAATGAAGGTCTTTGTTGGGTCCGGTTACCTTCACCTCCACATAACTCAACCCCCGCAACCCCACGGTGATGGACGGAATATCGGGCGCAATCATCGAAGTATCCGACACTAAAATGATATCGGCTTCCAGCATCTGCTTATGTTCGGCACACCATTTTTCCAAAGAAGGCGAACCTATTTCTTCCTCTCCTTCCAGCATGAACTTTACGTTGCATGGCAGGCAGTTTTCCCTTACCATATACTCGAAAGCCTTGGCGTGCATAAACGACTGTCCCTTATCATCGTTCGCCCCGCGGGCATAGAGCCTGTCTCCGATAATCTGCGGTTCAAAAGGATCCGTTTTCCACAGTTCCACCGGATCCACCGGCATCACATCATAGTGGCCATACACCAGCACCGTCTTGGCATGGGGGTCTATCTTCTTTTCGCCATACACCACCGGATTGCCCTCGGTCGGCATCACTTCGGCCCTGTCGGCTCCTGCCTTGAGCAATTGTTCCCTCCAGTATGCGGCCGCCCTTTCCATATCGGGCTTGTGTTCGGTTTCCGAACTGATGGAAGGAATCCGTATCAAACCGTAAAGCTCTTCCAGAAAGCGTTCCTTATGCGTTTCGATGTAGTCTTTAATACTTGTCATATCTTTTATTTTAAGCGTTTTCATGTTGCGCACGCAACAAATCGTTTATCGTTTTCACCGGCGTGAAAACATTCTGGGGAACTTCCACAAAGAGGGTTATCCAATGCGCCATGGCTCCGTTCCAGAGTCCGGGCAACTCCATGGCCTTGATTTCCTTTCCCTGCACTGACTTGACCGAAATAAAGGCCGTCCGGGGATCCACATATCGCAACAGATCGAACTTGCGGTGCTTGTAGTCGTAAAGGCTGCACACCAAATCCACCGGATTGAAAAATTCGGAAGTTTCAAAAATGCGCTTCTGCCCGGCATCGTCTTTGTCTATTTGGGAAGACTCCACTATCTGCAAGGATTTTCCACCGTCCGAATCCACCCAGAACGGCCCGCCGCCGGGTTCGCCCGTATTTTTCACCACACCGCATACCCGTATGGGACGGTTAAAGGCCTGCTTGAAATAGGCCAACTGCGCGGGCTGGCTCATATCGTCTATATTCCCGGGCAATGAAAGAAACAGCCTGTTGCGGGCAAAGGATTTCAACTCCTGCAAGAAAGCGGGATAGGCCTGGGTCATGTTTTCCATCTTTTCCAGATAGGAAAACACCGCCTGCCGCCTGTCCACCAACACACCGGCCAAAAGTTCCTTGTACACCACCGTATCTTCCTTCAGGGCATCGGTGGTAACGTTGTCGATGTTCTTGATGAAAACGATATCCTCTTCCCGCTCGTTCAGGTTCTCAATCAAGGCACCATGGCCACCCGGACGGAAAACGATGTTTCCTTCATCATCGCGGAAAACGGTATTGTCGGGATTAACCGCCACCGTATCGGTAGAAGATTTCTGCTGAGAATAACTTATATGGTAACGGATGCCGTATCTTTTCTCGTAGTCCGGCAACACGTTTCTCACGCAGGCCTCGAAGGCTTTCCTGTGTTCGGGAGAAACGGTGAAGTGCAAGGAACATTCGCCCTTGGCCGAGGCATAGAGCGCGGCCTCCACAAGATGTTCTTCAAGAGCGGTGCGGTTTTGGTTTCCGTAGCGGTGAAACTTCAACAAGGCTTTGGGAAGATGACCGTAAGAAAGCCCCCTCTTTTCAAGCAAAACCTCAAGAACGGGTAAATATTCGTTACGGTTCAGAAGATCTTGCAGAGAAGCTCCTTTTTCCCTTAAAACGGCCTGTTGCAGATCTTCGTAGAAAGCAAAACGGGGCAAATGTTCAAAAAACTCCCTTACCTCGGCCGGCATTTCAGCCATTGAACCGGAACGGCCGTTTTCTAAAAAAGCGTAAAGGGATTTGAACATACGGGTAGCCGCCCCTGAAGCGGGCACGAATTTGAGCACGCTTTCGTTCCGCGTGCTGGCCCGATAAAGGTCGCGGTATGCCCGGATATCTTCCGGGGCGATTTCAAGCACGCCTGTACCTTTTACAGCCGGTGCAACTATACAGGCAAAAGGGTATCCGGTTCTGAAACCGTTGAGCTGTTCCTGCAATTTTTCAGGACTGATGCCTTTCTGAGCGAGCCATTGCAGATCGGAGGGGCCTATCTCTTTCATCGTTGTTTCATGCGTAAAAAACCGTTTAAAGATAGCGAGAATCCGTCATAAAAAAAAGCCCCCGCCATGACTGGCGGGGGCCCACAACCGAAACACAAAAACTATTAATTACGATACGGAAAACTCCGTGCGCCTAATAGCCAAACTAAAAGCAGCATACCTACTTCTTCACGATTTTGGTGATGTAGGACTGGCCGTTTTCGAGGGTGAGTTTCACAAAATAAATTCCGCTTTGGCATTTATCCATCGGCAGACTCTTCACATTGCGAACCTCGGAAACAACCACACGGCCGGTTATGTCGATCAGCGACAAGGTGGCGTACTCACCGTCGATGTAAAGCACATCTTTTACAGGATTGGGACGGAAAGCAACCGGGCAAACGGCTTGATCCTGCCCGTTGGCCAGATCTTCCACAATAACGTACATGCTTTCGGATTCAACTTCCTGATCGGCATATACCGCGCTTACCACATATTCGTATCCGCCTTCCGCTATGCCACCGTCTACGAAACTGAAATTGGTCAACATGCTTTCGTTGAGTTTTTCATCGTCGCGGTATACGTTGAAGCCTTTCAAGGTATAACGTTCGGAGGTTGACTTGGCGGCCTTTACCGGCGTTTGACCTTTCAGTTCCACCGAAGCAAGGCTGAACGCCTTGGTCTTGAGGTATTCCTGTGCATCGGGCATCTTGGCGGCCTGTTCCATATCGCGCTTCCTTACCACGAGAGCGTTGATACAAAGGTTGGCGTCAACACCCGAAGCAACCAACGAGTAAACCGTTACGCCATCGGGGGAAACCTGATCGGAATAGCCGGCCTTGGCAGGACCGAAGTCGTAAACCAAAACATCGCCCGTAAGTTCTTCGGGAACAAAAGAAACCACGTAACCTACGTCCACCATATTCTGTTTCATCGAGAAAGACTTGGAGAAATAGTGCTGATGCCATTCCTGTACACGAACACGGTCGATAGGTTCGTTCAGTACCTGCTGGCCATTGATATAGACAACACCGCCTACCGTCTTCACATCCGTACCGAGGAAGAATTCCACTCCTATCAGATACAGGTCTTCATAGGTAAGCAAATCATTTTCATCCCAACCTATCATCGCGTAGATGACATCGGAACCGTCCAATGTAACAGCACCCGCAGGAACCGAACAATATCCCAACGACATGGGAGTTTCGAAATACGGCAGTTCCCACGAAAGGGTAATGTCGTAGGCATCCGCACCGTCTTTCTTGACATCTGCCCGGATCGCGGAAGGCGCTTCGGCCGTTCCTTCAAAAGTGGGAACGAGTTCCACCGAATCGGAGGCCACGCAGGAGTTGTCGTAGAAAGCTTCCACCTTATAGACATAGGTTTTGCCCTTTTCAAGATCTTTATCGATATAATGATTGGTAATGTCGGCCACAAGGAAAGAGCCTGCCTTCTCATTGTTGCGGTAAACGTTGAAGCCTACAAAGCCATCCGTACTTACAGGCAAATCCCAGGAGAGATACGCCCATTCATTGGTTTCGAACACGTCCACCTTGGTGGGCGGTTCGCATTCGCCTATCTCGGTAACCGTTACCGTGGCCGTGGCCGAATATTTCTTATAGTTGGTAAAGCTCGAATTACCGTTCGCATCGATAAATTCTATCTGATATTCGTAGGTGCCGGGAACAAGGAGCTCTTCCGAATAATGACGGGCCTGCACCACGGCGGAATTGATCTTCTCACCATCACGGTAAATGTTGTAACCGCCTACCGAGGGAGAGCTTTCAATTTCTACGGTAACCACTTGATTGTAATCCACCAACGGCTGAATCATGGCATCGAGCACCACGGTTCCGTCTTCAAGTTCGCCCACGCTCAAACCGGCCGCCAATGCGGAATAACCCGAACTGGCGAATACCACCTCATCCACGGCAGGATAGGAAAGCAGGTTTGTCGTGAACAGATATTCACCCGTTTTCCAATCATAGGTTTCGATCAAGGAACTGTTTCCATCGTGCTGATTGGCAAAATAAAGACGTCCGTTATGGTAGGCGCTGCCGATAATCGTTTCTCCGTTGAGTTTGAAGCGTTCCGCCACTCCTTCCACGAGGTCGTTCGCATCTGCCGGATTGGTATTGTAGAACAACAATTCATTGTAGTTTCCTGTCAGAATCATGTCCTTGCCATCGTTCAATCCCTCCAAGTAGGCGATATGGGTCAACTGCGACTTTGCCGGCCAGGAATTGGCCAACGAAATGTCGGTAGGATCATTGGGGTTGATCGATATTTCATAGAAAAACTTAGTGTTTCCTACGCCATAGAGCGTATTGTCATGATAGGTCATATCGTAGAGACCGGGCAACCCCGAAATCTTGACCGAAGAGATAAGCTGGCCGGTGAGGGCGTTGAACATAAAAATGGTGCCTTCACGGAAATGACTTACATACAGATAATTGCCAACCCGTACAGCGGCACTGGTCATTTGGGATTGCATGTTCATCAGACTTACGAAGTCGAGTTGACCTTCGGCCTGATACTTGGGCGCATTACCCGCTTTGGGTGCAGCGGCCAACGAAATTCTGGAGTCGGCTTCCCGCTGCATGGAAGAAGAACGCTTGGCGGGCATCGAGGCGATGTCGGCCGAAGGCAGACCCCAGAAGAGATTTACCGTACGGTTATACACCAAATCGGCCGTCAGATCCTGAACCGGCAGGCAGTCGCCTTCCGTTCCCACAACGAGAATGTTGTTTTCAGCGCTCAACTTCGAACCTATGCCATCGGTATACGACGCTTCCACCTGATAATTATGTTCACCCGGCTGCACGGCATAATCCGTATATTTCAATTCTCCGGCTTTCACCGAAGCGATTTTCTCCCCATCCCTGTAAACATTGAATCCATCCAAGGTATAAGGGCTGTTGAATTTCAAGGGCATATCCCATTGAATTTCCACATTGGCTGTCTGGTACTGCTGTCTTGCCGATACGTTGCGTGCAATAGGGTGAACCTGTTCGGCATCGAGAAGAATCACATAGGGGAAATAGGCGCCGTTGTCGTAGGTGTAACCGGAAAGCGTACGCATGTCTTTCGAGAAAGAAATCGTTGTAAACAACGGTTGCTCGTACGGCGTAGCGGACAAATCCAAATCATAAAGATAAAGAAGCACATCGTTCACACTTACCTTTTCGCCTGTTTCGATATAATAGAACCACGGCGCACGTTCAAGCATCGAAACCATGTCCACACCCTGAATCACGCCACTCTTTATCTGATTGCTATAACCGCTTCCATAATTGGGCAGCGGCTCAAAGAAATCCACGGTGTAAGTTTGATCTTCCCTGTTGTATTTTATCCAACAAGCCTGATCTCCCATTTCACCTACGGCCATGGTACCGTCTTCGTTCACGCCATAAAGCGTTCCGTCCAACTTGTTGGAAAGGTTCTGCGCGCCGGGACTGACCGGATCCTCAATAATGGTTCCGATAATCTTGTCTGCATCACGATCCCATATGGCAGGTGTGAAATTGGAAAAAGCCCGCGTCAAGGAAGAACGCCCTACGAGAACGGAAAAGTCATCGGTCATAGCCAAGGCAAACGAACCGTAACCCGGTGTGAGGTTCACATCCAGATGCGGCATGGTATCGATTATGTTGCCTTCACCGTCGAGAAGCACCGTTACATACAGACCGTCGATATGCGTATCGTAGCTGATAACGCTCATATCCGCGCTCGCACCCGTGGCACCGTAACCTACGCCCGAAGCACCCAATCCCTGAAGCTTGAAATCTACTCTCTGACCATTGCGGACCATATGGGTGGTGGCCACATAATTGTTGAAGTCGTTCACGGCCACAATACCGTAACCCGTATAAAGCATGAATTTGTCTTCCTCTATGGAATAGATGAAGCCCGCTTCGCTTTCGCCGAAATCACCGTAAACATATTTTTCGTTACGGGAAAGTGAACCGCTTCCGGCACCTGTTCCTTCCAAAAAGATGGCCTTGCCCTTTCCACCCTCTACAACCCTGTTGTTCAGGTTTATTTCCTGTTGGGCCAGGGTCCATCCCGCCGATCCCAGCAAGAGACCCGACAGGAGCATTGTCTTAATGAATTTCATATTATTTTAACTGTTTAAAAATTTATTGCTTTACAATATTCCTAAACCTTCTTCACGCAAAGTTCGCCAACAGAATTGGCGAACTTCTGCATGAAGAAAAACACTACATGACAACAGCCTTTACAGCCGCTTTTTCCGTAGCCGAACCCACGGCTTCAACCACAATCATGCCTTGACCGAGATCGGTGTGGATATACACGTTTTCATCGGCATTGACCGCATAACTACGGAGCAGAACACCCGTAACGCTATATACATTGAGCTGTTTGATATAGCGGCGTTCGGGATTCAACACCACGATTTCCTTTCCTGTTACACGCACCGACAACGACTTGGCGTAAGGAAGAACGGATTCGTTGCCTACCTTTTTCTGTTCGGTAACCTCACTTGAGAGCCAGGTATCGCAGATAGCCTGCAGACGCCAATAATATACCTTGTTGTTTTCCACATTCTGCAAAACGTAGGAATTGCCGAAAGTTTCAGCGGTATCCCATAGAATTTCGCTTTCCATTCTGGAATAGATAAAAGTGCTTTCGTTGTTCACGCCCGATTTCCAACTCAAGGTTGCCGTGCGGGCAGTGGCGTTGTATTCCGAAAGAAGATCGGTAGGCATACCGCATTCGGGCAGCGGCGCGGTAACAAAGTCTATCGTTTCCGTCCAGGCGCTGGTATCGCCGGGGCAAAGGGCACGAACGGCGGCACGATAGGGAAATTCCAGACCGAATTCGAACAAACCCTTGACTTGCAAAACATCTAATTCCTCATTGCTCCAATCCACCAAGTAATTAGCTTCGGGGTAACTTTCCATATCCTGAGCGGTAATCGATATCTGACGGGAGTCTTCCGACTTGCAGGTAAGCGTTACACTCTGCCAGGTGGTTCCCACTACGGCGAAATCGGTAGGCGGCACACATTCCTTCACCGTATTCACATAGCGTTCGGCCGAAACGATGCCGGGCATGGTACGGTCCTCTCCGTAATAGCCGAACACACGGTAGGCATATTGCGTACCCGGGGTGAGGTCTTCCAGTTTATACTGGGTTTCCTCCGTATAAACGGTATCATATTCTGCATCCGTGCGTTTCCTATACAAGAGCGCATAGCTTTCGGCCGCTCCGTCCCAAAGGATGGTTACCGAAGTCTTGCCCAGATTGGAAGTACGCAGGTTGGTTACGGCCGGATAGAAGAATGCCGAATAATCGATATCGATAGATTTTATCATCACGTAGGAATCGAACGCATCGTCGGCTTGGGCAACACCGGAAAGATAGAAGCCGATCACATTCTTTGCCCCCTCGGTTACTTCAAACTCGAGGTCGATATCTTGATACTCGACGGTAAGGTCGGCCAAAGCTACGGCACCGATTCTGTCTTTCTGGCTGAAGGTACCGTTCTCCGAGCGGAAAACGAACAAGGAATCCTTCTCATCGAAGCCTTGCGCATCATTATGGACGGAATTCCAATCTTCATCGAAACCTATCTCATAAGCCGAAAGCGAGAGCGTAAGTTTGGCCATGCCCGACTTTGCGGAAAACAGCATGGGGCTCAGCAACCACGCATCGGCAGCGTATCCCAGGGAAAGGGAAACTCTATTGACGTAATTGTATGTGCCGGGTTCGGTTTCTTCATCCTTAATAAACCAGCCATTGCTGTTTTCATCAGATTGCAAGGTTTCACCCGGTTTACCTACCAGCACACTGTATCCCATTTCAGAAAGGTCGTCCGTCCACTCGTTCCGCGAATAAGGAATGGCCAAAGCGGTGGTGAAGGATGTGGTCTTTACAATCGATTTACTGTCTGCACTGCAAACCGCGTTGATCTCTACATGATAGGTAGATGAGGATTCCAGATTTTCCAATATGACGTTCTGACCGGTGGCCGAAACGGTGGACCACTCATCGTCGCCTTCGGTTTCTTTCTTATAACGGATATCGAAACTTTCCGCCCAAGGCGTGTTGTTGTCGGTCCATTCTATGCGAACCGAACTGTAGCTGATGCTTTCTTCCGGAACCACGATGGATACCGGATACTTACAGGGAAGGGACTCTTCCACATTGAGACTTTCAATCGCAAAAGAGGGACCGCTCATGCTTACGGCCGTGGCATAATCCTGATAGAATACAACGCGGAAACGGAAAACCTTTTCGGGACTGAAATCACCCGATACGATTTCGCCGAAACCATTGCCCGCCCAAGGTGTCTGGTTGTCGAGACGGGCTATGGTGCGCCACTGTTCGCCATCTCCCTGTTCCTGCATCTGGAAAATCACCGAATCGCTGGCCTTGAGCGACCGGTAGAAAGAAACTGTCTGTTCCCACATACCTGAAACGGTGTACAGCGCCACATTGAATACCGCCGAAAAATTTTTGCCCGCACCTTCCATCCAAGGCGAAACCACGTAGGCAGATGCCGGTTCGGAAGAGGTTCCGTCCACATTGAAAGTCTGACAACCATAAACTGGAAAATCAAACAGAGCGTTGTTTACAACAAAATGCTGGCCCTCGAGATTGTAATCTTCGTTTTTCCACGTAGAAGAACTCCATCCGGCAGGTTGCGCGCTGGCTATGACATCGGTGAAGCCAAGCACCACCGGTGCATCGCCTATGGTGCGGTCGAGAGCCTCCACATATGTTTTGGAATACACCGACTCTCCGTCCATGGCCCACACGTAGAAATAATAGTCCTGACCGGCCTGCAGGTTATCCGCCTCAAAGGTAGCGGATGTTTCGCCTACCGCCAGAATCCGGAACTTTATACCGTTGTGGGTCAGTTCCTGTCCCACCGTGTAAGCGGTACCGTTCTGCAAAAGATTGGCGGTTGCCGCATTCATATTGGTGTTGAGCGATTTTTCGGCAACGGCGAGCACATATTTGGATGCTGACCCCAGGTCAATCGCAAGCTCAACCTTTTCGCGGTCAACCGAACTTACGCTTATGTTTTCCACTGGTCCCAGCGCTGTAGTGGCCGGAACGATGATTTCCTGCCCATAGACAGGCCCGTCGGAACAGGCGGTGTTGTACGGAAAAACATGCACATAGTATTGCGTATAAGGCTTCAATCCTGTGAAATCGGAAAAATAACTTGTCCCCACCCGTACCGGGCAATCGTTTATCTGGCTTGCATTCGTATATGTGGTTCCGTCTTTCAAATAAGATTTCAGGGAAGCGTTGCTTTCGGAAAGCACCATCATCAAGGTGGAAGCCTTGGCGGTTTCCCATCTGAAAGAATAATCTACCCCGATACTGTTCACATCGGACGTGAGACTGCCGGCCAGATCGATGGTCAGATCCGTAACCGCCTCACAGGGAGGAGGGGTCTGGTAGGTGAATTTTGCCAGTTTGAGTACATCGGAAGCCGTACTCAATTCCAATCTCGGTGTGTTGAAACGGTTGATTATTCCATCCCAGGAATACAGGTATTGGGTCGTGGTCGTGGTTCCGTGCACCGACGAAAGTCCGAAACGGAAATAATAGCTATCGTTGACTTCAGGCGTGAGATTGCCCACAATCAACGAAACATTGCCGTTCTTTTCTATTTCGTATTGGAAAGCCGCCGTCAAGTGAGCATCTCCGTTCGCATCGAGTACGGAAAGGCCTTCGTATCCGATGTACAACACATCGTCTACCGTTTCATACTGTATCTTGGTTGCGTCCGTGGCCAAGACCGTGGCCGGTACCCATTTGCCCAAACTGATGCTCCACATCTTTTCAGAGGGAAGAATAAGCGAATTGTAAAGAAGGTTCCGGCCACTGCTCGTTTCGGCCAATAAACCGGGCGTGATGTTGGTTGAGCCGAAATACACCGATCCGTTTCCGGAAAGACCGAAGTGGGTAAATTCTTCCTCGTTCAAGGGGAAAGTGAAGCCGATCTCCCGCATTCCGTTTTCGGTTGCATTGCCAAGGCTTATCTTTGTTGCTTTATCCTGCTCCAAGAGTATCGCATGGGTGTAGTCCGAGAATGCCAAGGTGTCGCCTTCGTTCAGGTAGTCTATCACCTGGGCGTTTGCGGTGAACTGATGCAAGGCGTTCACTGTGGTCTTTTCCATGGAGTATCCGGTAAGCGGCGTTCCTGCGCGACAGATAGCCAACGCAGCCATAGGAAAAGCAAAAATGAGTAACAAAAATTTTTTCATGGCTGTATTTTTTAGTTCATTCGCAATGCTAATGGATTTTGGCAAGAATAAGGTAATACGGGCCGGAAACATTTGTTAACCCATCCTTAATATATCATTTCAAAACAAATTAAATATTTATAAATCTAAAAAATATATATAGGAGTCATTCGCACAAAAAAATCCGCCAGTCAAAAAAGAGAAAGCATGATAGCCACCCCCCGAAAGTCTTCTATAAAGAGATGGAAGATGTTTCTATATACATACTGTATTCCTTTTTATTATAC
>CAMWNM010000053.1 GCA_947175635.1 uncultured Bacteroidales bacterium
CGGCTGGGGTGCCTGGCGTGTTTTTTGCTCTCTGTTTTTTTTTGGTTTTTTTTGTATTTTTGTCTTTGGCTCCGCTCTTCCCCATCCCTCCCCCCCCCCCCCCCCCCCCCCCCCCCCCCCCCCCACTCTGTTTGTTTACCGCATCAAGCACGATGGCTTAGTAACCGAAGATGTCTTCGGTGGTAAGGAGCTTTACCTTGCCCAGGGTCTTGAGGTAGTTCATGTCGATAGCCGACTTGTTGCCCAGCACCGTGTAGTCGAAAGGCTTGCCTTTAACCTGTTGCTGTTGGAACGCAATCACGTCGTTGAGCGTGATGTTTTGCAAGTGTTCGTACGTGTATTGCGCCGGGTCTTCATCCAAACCGAATTTCTTGGCTGCAAGGTAGGAGAAGAAAATATCCGAACGCAGGAACCTGTCGGTACGGTAGCTGTCCAAGGTGCTGTTCTTGGCCAGCGTGAAGTTCTTTTCCGATACCGGCATATCTTGGATAATGTCGTTGAATGCGGCTACGGCATCTTTCATCTTGTCGGTCTGAGAGCCGATAAAAGACTGGAAAACCGAGGGATTTTCGGGTTTGGAAGGTACGGTGTAGTAGCAGTAGGCCGTGTATGCCAATGCGCGGGCTTCGCGCATTTCCTGGAACACGATACCGCTCATGCCGCCGCCGAAATAGTTGTTGTACATTTCAATCGGCGCACGCAGATCCACATTGTAATCGGCGCCTTTCATATACGTGCCGATATTCACCTGCGGTGCATCGTAGTGTACGAAGTAAACGCTTCCGTCAGCTTCCTTCACCTCGAATTTCTTGGCAACAGGAAGGGGCAGGAACTGTTCGGGCAAGGTATGGTGGGCCGAGAGTACTTTCTCAAGGTCGTTCATCGATTGCGGTCCGAAATACATCACCGTGTGTTCGTAGTTTTTCAAACTTTTGATTTTATCGGTGAGCGTATTGGGATCCATCGAGGCGATTTCCCGGTTGGAGAGCTGATATGTCAACGGGTTTTCGGGGCCGTAAATGGCATAGGTCAGTAAACGGCGATAGTTGTCGCGTTGGGTCTTTTTGGCATCCTCTCTGATTTTGAGCAAATCATTGGCCAGATTGGCGTAACGGACGGGATCGGCCTGAACCGAAGCGAGCAGATGCTCGAAAAGGGCAAGCGAGGCTTCGAAGTTTTTGTCGATACCCGACAGGGTTACGAACACTCTTTCATCGGCGGCTACGGCATGGTAGTCGGCGGCCAATTTGTAGAATTCGTTCTGGAGTTCTTCGGGCGAGTATTTGTCTGTACCCAGATAAGGCAGGTATTCAAAGGCGATATCCAGCGTCTTGTCGTTGAACTTGCCCATCTCGTAAACGTAATAGAGCGTAAAGAGCGGGTCTTCATCGTTGTGTTTGTAGAGCAGTTCGATGCGATCCTGATATTTGCCTACGGTCATGTCCCGTTTGTAGTCGGGGAAGAGCGGTTCGATGTCCTTTACCTGCGACGACTGAATGTCTTTGAGGTATTGGCTGGCCGTATCGCGGTTGATCGAAAGCGGCGTGATCTGCGGCTTTTCGATGCGCGGATAATCGGGGGCGCCTTCCAGTTTGTAAACCACAGCGTAGTGGTTCAGATATTTGTTGGCGAAGTCAACAACATCCTGTTTGGTTACTTTCGACAGTTTTTCGATGTTGTTCACCACATCCGCCCATTCTTCGTGGGTGTTGAATGCCGCCATCATTGTCATGGCGCGGTTGCGGTTGTTGCGGATGGATTTGTATTGATCTACCGTGTAGTTGTCAACGATCGCGGAGAGCATCTCCTCGGAAAATTCACCGCGTTTGAGTTTTTCGATCTGTTCTTCCATCAAATCCTTCACCTCGGTAAGAGACTGCCCTTGGCGCGGCATCCCGTAGGCTACCAGCATTCCGTAGTCGGCAAGATTTTCATAGAAGCCCTGGGCATACATCACCTGTTGTTGCTGAACCAGATTTACATCGAACAGACCGGTTTTGCCGTTGGTGAGGATATTGCTTACCAATTCGGCCACATACACATCCGGATTGCGGGGCGAGGGGAGTCGGTAGGCGAACGCCACGCAGGCGGGATCCTGACCGATTACGGTGTCGGCGATGTTCCGGGGCATTTCCGGTTCTTCTTCATAAGTGAATTCGGGAACGTCTTTGCGTTCCATTTTGCCGAAGTAGCGGTCGATGATGGCGATGGTCTTGTCGGGATCAAGGTCTCCCACCATGATCACGGCCATGTTGTTGGGTACGTAGTAGGCGTCAAAAAATTTCTTGATGTTGACGATCGAAGGATTCTTAAGCTGTTCGGGCGTGCCGATAACGGTTTGCGTACCGTAGGGATGATGGGGAAAGAGCATGGTGAAGATTTTTTCCCATACCTGGCGGATATCGCTGGCCTTACCCATGTTGTATTCTTCGTACACCGTTTCCAATTCAGTGTGGAACAGGCGGATAACGGGATTGATAAAGCGGTCGGACTGAATCTTTGCCCAATTTTCGATCTGGTTGGCGGGAATGTCTTCCACGTAAGCCGTAATATCGTTGCTGGTAAAGGCATTGGTGCCTTGCGATCCGATGGCGGACATCAGTTTGTCGTATTCGTTGGGAATGGCATACCGGGCGGCTATCTGCGAAACACTGTCGATGGCGGCGTAAATGGCCGTGCGTTCCGCTTCATCGGTGGTATTGCGGTAGGTTTCGAAGAGTTCTTCGATTTTGTCGAGGTAAATCTTTTCGGTTTCGTAATCCACGCTGCCGAAAGATTCGGTTCCCTTGAACATCAGGTGCTCGAAGTAATGGGCCAAACCCGTGGTTTCGGCCGGGTCGTTCTTCCCGCCGGCATTTACGGCGATGATGGTCTGCAAACGCGGTGTTTCCTTGTTTACAGACAGATACACTTTCAGGCCGTTGGGCAAAGTGTAGATACGGGTTTTCATGGGATCGTTGGGAACGGTCTCATACTTGTACTTCCCTTGGCAGGAAGAAAGCAAGAGGGCTGCCGGCAATACCAGTAAACCCAGAAGCTGAAAGATTTGTTTTCTCATAATGAAGAATATTAATGCGGACGACCTCTCCGATCCCGCGTGATTATCAAGTGCGCGAAGTTACTTAATTTTAGGCTTACCTGCAATAAATTATTGTCCTTGACCGCTTCCTGGGGAATTGCCGCCTCCCAGGCGCGAGGATTCTTCGGCAGCCGCTTTCTGTCGCGGACTGTGGTTCATCATCCTATTGTTGCCGAACCGGTAGGAGAGGGAAATCCGGCCTACGAACCTGTCCCATCCGTAATGATTAAAGGAAACGGTGCGGCCTCCGTTTACATCAGGATAGGTGGATTTTTCCTTGTATCCGGTAAAGGACATGTTGCAGGAGGCAGAGAGGGTAAGCGTTTTGTCTAAAAAGTAGGCTTTGATGCCGATGCCACCGCCATAATAGCCGTAGTTGTACGAGAACAGCGAACGGTTGGGCATCGAGCCATAGCTGTAGGCCGATAAGGTAAGGTAGGAGGTGGCGTCCACCTCGGTGTTGATCCAGTAGCCGGAGGTGAAGGTGTTGCGGCTTTGGTGCAAGCCGTCGTAGGTGGCGTTCTCGCTGCCGTAGCTGCCGTTCACGAAAACCGAAAGCCGCCAGATGTTGAAGAAGGTGAGCTGGGTGGAGAGATTCACGTCAAGACGGTCGCTTTTGCCGGCATTGATAGGGTAGGTGTAGGAAACGAAGCTCTCCAACGTACCGTTTTCCTGTTTCCGGTAACGGGTGGTTTGTTGAGGCGTGCCGTCGGTGTGTACATAGCTGACGGTGGCGAAAAACTTGTAGTTGAAAGAATAGCTGAGGTCGAGGTTGTGCGAGTATTGGGGATTCAGCAAAGGATTGCCACCCCAGTAAACATCGATCTGCTGGCGGACGGGAAACGGATTGAGCGAACTGTAACCCGGTCGGGTAAGGCGGTAGCGGTAGGAGAGGCTCAGCCTGTTTTTGGTGCCGATTTGCTGACTGATGCTGATATTGGGGAAGGGACGTATATACTGCCGTTTGTTTAGGGAGTCCATCTCGAGGCTCTCGCCCCGGGTATGGGTGTATTCGGCTCGGATGCCGGCCTGTATGGAGGTCTGGGTCTTGAACGTATGGTTTACCATGATATAGGCAGCACCGATGATTTCGTTGTAGCGGTAGCGGTTGGATGTGCGGGCCGAATCGAAAGGGGTGTGGTATTGGCGGTAAAAGTTGTCTGTATAGCTGAATTTTAGTCCAGCTTCCAAACGGGTCTGCATATTGAAAGGATGTTCGTAATCGGCCTTGAAGCTGTAGATGCGGGAAGAAAAGGGATTGTCCAGCACATAGCCGTCCGAGAGATACGGAATGTCTTTCAAATCACCCTGATAATAGTTGGCCGTGTTTTTTCCGGTGCTTTTTTCCTCGTTGTCGATCCAGTCGAAATTAAGGCTGAGCT
The DNA here is from genome assembly GCA_947175635.1 of uncultured Bacteroidales bacterium. Classification (GTDB taxonomy): domain Bacteria; phylum Bacteroidota; class Bacteroidia; order Bacteroidales; family P3; genus Pullibacteroides. The sequence continues at coordinate 4,462 of CAMWNM010000053.1, forward strand.
TACGGTTGTAGGTGGTGTCGAAAATGTGCTCGTAATTGAGGTTGATGTTGTGGTTCTGATCGTGGTAACGGGAGGTGGCCGATTGTTCATAGGTGTAGGCCGCCGAATCGGGTTGTTGCGCTGTATAAAAACGGGATCGGATTACATCCGATGTGTTTCTGTATCGGCCGCCCGATCCTTGGTAGGTAAGGCTCAACACATCCAGCCGGGAGATATAGTAGTCGAAGCCCCCCTTGCCGTACAGGCTCAGATAGGAATTGTCCATCGCCCGTTGGCCGTGCTCCTTTTCGTTTAGTTCCAGACGGCTGCCGTCGGCGTAATGGGTGTATCCGTACAGCGTGGAGATGTTACCGCCCTGATAGGCCGAAAAAGAACCGTAAACGGTAAATTTCTCGTGGCGGTAGTTGAGGTCGACGCCTCCGTTGTAGCCAAGATGGGCACTGGCCCTGAATCCGGCGTTTACCGAACCGGAAAAACCGTTGTTCTGGATTTTGGTGGTTTTGAAGTTGATGATGCCGCCAACCCCTTCTGCATCGTATTTGGAGGAGGGATTGTTCATGGTCTCGATTTTGTCGATGCTGCTGCTCGGCAGGCTGCGGAGGTAATTGGCCAGATTCTGCCCCGAGAGATGGGTGGGGCGGTCGTCAACCGTCACCAATATGCCGCCTTTTCCATTGAGCGATATGTTGTCGTCTTTGTCGATCGTGATGCCCGGAAACTTCTTGAGCATCTCGAAAGCGTTGTCTTCTTGGGCGATGATGCTTTGGGCAACGTTCATCGTTATTTTACCCGCCTCCATTTCCATCATGGGGCGTTTGGCACGCACAACCACTTTGTCGAGCTGAATGGAGGAGGGCGTCATTTCGATATCCTCCAATTCGATCTCCCTGTGTTCGGGATCGATGCTGAACAGGGGGGAATTGTTGCGGTGGTAGCCCAGCACAGCCACCTGTATGAAATAGGTGCCGGCCGGAATGCGTTTGAATTGAAACCGGCCGCTGTCGGTGGAGGCCGTGCCTGTTATCTGCGTGCTGTCGGAGGCTTTTACCAACACTACGTTGGCAAAGGGAATGCCGGATAGGCTTTGTTGGTCTTTTACGCGTCCCGAAACGTTTCCCGTTTGTGCAGGGACGGTTGGAAGAAAGCAGGAGAAAAGCAGGAGAATCAGGCTTGTTTTCTGGATATGGGACATTGTTCTCATCAGGTAGGGGTATTTGTGTTTCGGTTGTGTTTCTCGGGAAACCCGCCTGCGCATATCACAGGCGGGGCGGCTATGGTTTCATGAAAAAACGGTTGCAGCGTTCATTCGTCGGATGCCAAGGTTTGAAGGTCGGCAAAGCTGATGCCGAGCAACTTCATGCGGGCAAGAAAGGCCGGCGCGGTTTTCAAAAAATCCTGTTTCATCATCTCGGCGGCTTTCCGTTTGCTTTCTTCGCTGATCAAAAAGCCTATTCCCCGCTTGCTGTAGATGATGCCGTTGCGTTCCAGATGTTCGTAAGCACGCATTACAGTATTGGGATTCACCATAAGCCTGGCGCCGAATTCCCGTACGGAGGGGATCCGGTCTTCGGGCTTATAGTCATCGTTGAGTATCTTTTCGCACACATATTCGGCAATCTGCTCGAATATGGCTTTGTCTGATTTGAATTCCATGATGTTTTGTTTTTGTTTTACCGCACAGGCGGAGATCAGAACTGTTGGCGTCTGATTCGGAAAAAGCCCCATGTCCAAAGCAGCACCGGAAGGCAAATCTGCACGAAAACGGTGGCGAGGACGGTAAGCCTTTCGACCACTCTGTCGTTTACCGCAATCAGGCCTTCATGGTTGAAGTGAAGACGGATGCCGTATATGCTGCCGATGATGGAAATCGCGATGACGAAACAGAATCCGGAAAGGATGGTTTTCCAGAATTTGTTGTTTTTGAAAAAACATGTGCCCCAAAGGGAAAAACTTTGCGCGCCGATGACAGACCAGAAGAAGGAGTCGAAAAAGCCGAGATTGAAATGTTCCGGGGAATTGCCGTTGGTGAATAATCCTAAAAAGTCGAACATCATGTGGGCTTCTCCCGTAAGGGCGAATCCGATAAGGCTTATGATCCAGGAAAACAAAATCATTCCGCTGGGAACCACAAGGGCGCAGAGCACGAACATGACAAGGAATTTTTCGGATTGGCTGGCGGGCAGCATGCCGAAAGCCACGCCCTTGGTGTTGTGAAAAAGATTCCGGTAAAAGACAAACGGCAGGACGAAAGTCATTATCGCGATATAGGAACTAAAAGCGTGCGTGGACAGTCTGCCTGCGTTGAAAAGGGGCGAGATGAGATAGATTCCCAGGATAATGCCGATGAAGACAAGGATATCCTTGCGGTTCCTTTCTATTTCGCTTTTAAGCAACAGTCCGAAACGTTGCATGGAAAATTTATGGGTATTCATGGTTAAGGTATTTAGCGGTTAATGAGATCTCGGTTAGTTTTCCCTGTCGGTGTTCAGCCTTTTCTGCATTTCATCGGCAAAGTCGGAACGTCGGGACGGGTCCTGTTCGTCGATGAACATCCGTTTGAAAAGCGTCTTGTTCTGAATGGCGGCGTTGAAGAGCATTTCGATATCCATTTTGGTCTCTTCCTGCCTGTCGTTGTATCCTACTATATTATAGCCGCCTATGCTTTCTTCCCGGTAAAGGTCTTTGTCCGATTTTTCGGGCGATCTGCCGAACCAGAGCTTGCGGGTTATTTCTTCCACGCTGTTGTTGAGCAGGATCCGGTTCTTTTCCAGAATGATGATCGGGTCGATTAGGTTCTCAAGGTCCCGTACCTGATGGGTGGAGATGACGATGCACTTGTCGTCGGCGGCGGTGGAGGCGATCAGACGGCGGAAAATGCTTTTGGAGGGGATGTCCATGCCGTTGGTGGGTTCATCCATAAGCAACAGGCGGGTATTGCAGGCCAAGGCAAAGCACATCATGGCCTTTTTCTGTTGCCCGTGTGAGGATTGGGCGATTTTCTGCACCGGATTGATGCCGAATCCGCTTATATAATACGCCAGTTGCTCGTGGCTGAAGCGCGGATAAAAGGGGGCGTAGAGCTTCACATACTCGTTGAGCGAAAGTTTCACGGGATTGATTACTTCGGGCAGGTAATACACGTCGGAAAGGAATTCCGCATTGCGGCGGCGGGGTTCATGCCCCATGACATGGATGGAACCTTCGTCGGGAAAGCGCAAGCCGGCCAGCATTCTCAGCAGGGTGGTCTTGCCTACGCCGTTTTCGCCAAGAAGCCCGTAGATATATCCTGCCTTGAGGTTCAAGTTCAATCGATCAAATACGGTATAGTATTTGCCGTATCGGAAACTGAGGTCTTTTATTTCAATCATCGCGGTGTTTTTTAGGTGTTTGTATTCAGGTGTTGCAACAGGGAAGTTCAGCGTGCGAAGAAGCTGATCCGGATGGAGGTGTGTCCGAATTCCCTGTTTTCGATCAGTGCATTTGCAAAGATGCGTTTTTTCAGATGATTTTTTGTAAACATTTTGTTTTTATTTTAAAAATTGTTTGATTATATAGTAGCTACATGTTTTTTTTACCGAACTACTGCACTACGTAAATAGTACACTGCAAAAGTACAACAAAAAATCATACCGCCAAATTTTTTTTGATCTTTTTGAGAAGAGGCTGGCCACTGCGCGGAGAGCGCGGGATTACACGGATATGAGATGCGGGAAGGGAGGATAAAAAAAAGCCCCGCATCCCTGCGAGGCTTCTTTCCGACCACAAATAATCTATGGAAGACTATTTGTTCTTATGACGATTCTTGCGCAAACGTTTCTTACGCTTGTGCGTAGCCATTTTATGTCTTTTACGTTTCTTTCCGCTGGGCATATTGTTTGACTTTTGATGGTTTCAGTTTTTTTAGTCCCTCTAACTTTCCGTAGCCGTTCTGTGGCTGGAAAAGGACTGCAAAGATACGTCTTTTCGTTTTAAAATGCAAGTCTGATTTTTCCCTGTCCTTTGGTGGGAATCGAAAAGAAATGGTTACGTGCACCGCCATGTACGGTTTGCAGGCGATAGTCTATCGAAAGCGATTCCAAATCCACATAGAGGGAATCCACTTTCAGTCGCAGGCTGTCTATGGCGAATTCGAAGCCATAATGTCGAATGCAGGGCGCAAGAGCGGAATCGGCCGGTTGCTCCACGGCAAGGATATGGAGTGTGTCTTTGCTTTGGTTCACGCTGAGCGCGAAACTTTCGGTTGAAGGAGCCGTGGTCAGACATTGGTGCTCGATGCGGATCTGTTTTCCGTTGTAGTGAAAGAAGTAATTTGCAATTGAACATCAATGTATTATAACTCAATCAATGAAAATTAGCCAAACAAACCGCGCTATCTGAGACGGGCTGAGGCTATGGAGGAAATTGGTGGACAAACAAATACCATTGTTAACTAAGCCAGAAAAAGATAGCTTTTTTGACACAAAACACTTCTTTCTTACAAAAAAACATATTTTTCAATAATTGACAACTGTCTTATATTGTATTTATAAGTCGCAGACAGTATAAGCACAATTCACTTGCTTCAATTTTCATGATACTTTCCGTATCATTCCCAAAACAATAAGTACATGAAGCAATCTTGCAACTGCACCAGATTCGAAATATTGAGGGGGTACAATACCGTGACATAACAAATTTCGAATGTTCAGAGAACGCTGGTCGGTTAAAACGAGTCGCAAATAAAGAGCCCCGTCTGGGGTAAATGCATCTTCAATAGATTTAGTTCTTAAAAGTTCATCTAAAGTCAAAAGTTGAAAGCCATTTCGTTTATATTGAGGCTTTATAACAGAAACACCTGATACTTCAACCAAATTTCGTATAGCATTCTCAATCTGGGGCACAATTATATGACACGCTAAAATATATTTTCGTTCAAAGAAAAAATCAAGTCCCTGACGAATAGTATCGTAACTATTTTCTTCAAAGAGAATACATGGTTCTATTATTTCCGACATAATTCGTTCAGTGCATAGAAGTCCTACATCAATCATTTTTTGTATTGCTATCCCCAAGAAGTATGCAGATAAATTCATCTTTTCTGTTATGTGCAAAACAAGAGCGCCTTCTGGATCACTTTGATAATCACCTACAATAGACATAGGGCGGCCATTTGCATCCATCATCTGGGTCGCAATCATATATCTTAATGGATATTTCTCCGCCAATTCCTTTAACGATTGTTCTTCGTTAGCCTTGGAAGGGATAAAATATACTGCGAAATTTTTCCATCGGTCTGCGTCTGATGAGGCTTTTTTGCCAAACATTTCTTCTGCTTGGTCATACACCTCTTGAGGGATTGTGAATTCAATGTTTGTTGCTTCCATTGATGACTTAGACGCTTTGCCGGCATTCTGAATTTCGGCCAATAAGCGTTTTGATTCATCTCCCAATCCATAATATTGATACTTATTATGGAGATGTTCTAGAATACCTAACTTTTGAATTGGTGCAATGGTTGGGAAGTTAAGACGATGTGCTTTTTCTTCGATGTTCAGAATTCGTTTTATTTCATCATTCTTTTGATGGCTTTTATAATAGTCGGATAACAATTTGCACTGTTGTTCTATTGTCCATACATTGGATTTTGCTATATCTTCCGTATAGGTTAGACGTTTCAATCGTTTCTCATGTGCCTGTACGAGTGTATCTATTTCGGATTGACTAAACCACTTTCTGTTCTCGAGCATTATTAGAAATTGACAAGCCCAATACCTTGTGGCATCATCTGTTGCACATTTCTTCTCAAATGAGACCATCGATTGCTTTACTTTTGCTAAATCCTCAGATTGTCCTTTTGTGATTGAAAATAAACGATCATATATGGTTGTAGTAATTACTGGATGTTCTGCATAATCATTATCGCATACGTCCAACATACTATCTACATACACCCGATATAAATCCGATGAATAGTTTTCTTGGACTATTCGTGGCTTGAAATCCCAGACAAGTGCGGCATAGCGCATTTTTAATAATACATTCAATACAGATTTGTAACGGCCCTCCCAATACAAGACAGCTTCTTTCGTGACATCTGTAAGCGAAGGATAATATATAGGGCTACCATTTGCATCAGCAAAGCTAAGATATGGGCCAAAATAGAATCCCCAAGGAGAATTTGTGGCATTTGGTTGCAGGTTAAATGCCGTCATTTCATATTGAAACTCTTGGCGTGCCTTTTCTGCATCGTCAAGCTTACCCAAAGCGGAGGCTATATCTGAAAACCTGAACGTTTTGCCTATTACATCATAATTAGACAAAACATTCTCAATAGTTATTTTACACATATTATGTTTTTTGCACAAATGTAGTGAAAACAATCGTATTATTGAATATAAT
>CAMWNM010000054.1 GCA_947175635.1 uncultured Bacteroidales bacterium
GCCATGGCAAAATCCAAGCAAGCTTGGCTTCTGCGCATGGCTTAACGAAAACGTTTCTAAAAAACTCGATATGGAAAAAAAGAAGAAGGAAAACGGAGATTTCCGTTATACGATAGACCGTTTCGCCGACCTGAAAGTGATGCGTTATCGGGTGCCGGGCTGGGATGCGCTTTCTTTGGTGCAAAAAGAACAGCTGTATTATCTCAGCCAGGCCGCCAATGCGGGTCGGGATATTCTCTATGCGCAGAATTACAGATATAATCTATTGATCAAAAGAATACTGGAGGCTGTGTATAAAACTTATTCGGGCGATCGGAACAGTGCGGATTTCAAAGCTTTTGAAGTGTATCTGAAACGGTTTTGGTTCAGCAACGGCATTCACCATCATTATGCGTGCGACAAATTCTTGCCCGGATTTTCAGCTGAATATCTCAAAGACTTGTTGGCAAATTCGGATTTGACCAAGGTGCTGGCACAACTTTCCCATATCCCGGAATTCACGGATAGGGTGGCCTTGTATGATTTTATCCGTCCTTTGTTGTTTGACGCCGGATTGGATTTCAAACGTATCAACCTCAATCCGGAAAAAGGTTTGGTGGAAGCTTCGGCCTGCAACTATTACAAAGGTGTTTCCACACAGGAGGCAGAAACGTTCTATGCCGAACAGAAGGCTGTTTACGAAAAGCGGCATCCTTCGGCGGTGAAGCATCCGGTTTCATACGGTCTCAACAGCCGGTTGGTCAAGGTGGACGGTGTTTTGAAGGAAGAGGTTTGCCGGGAGGGTGGTTTGTATTCGGCCGCGATTGAAAAGATTGTGTTTTGGTTGGAAAAAGCTGCCGATGTGGCTTTATCCGACCGGCAGCGCGTCCATATCCGCAAATTGGTGGACTATTACCGTACCGGCGATTTGGCCGTATGGGATCAATACAATGTACTGTGGGTGGAGGATCCGGACAGCTTTACCGACTACAACAACGGTTTTATCGAAACCTATGGAGATCCGCTCGGCATCAAGGCCAGCTGGGAGGCTATCGCCGATTTCCGTAACGAAGAGGCTACGGACCGCACCCGTATCATCAGCCGCAACGCGCAGTGGTTCGAAGATCATTCGCCGGTGGATGCCCGCTTTAAGAAGGAGCAGGTGCGGGGCGTGAGCGCCAAAGTGATAACGGTGGTTCAGCTGGGCGGGGATTGTTTTCCCACGCCCCCAATCGGCATCAACCTGCCCAATGCGGATTGGATTCGGCATGAACACGGATCCAAATCGGTAACGATAGAAAACCTTACCGATGCCTACGACAAAAGTGCCAAGGAAATGGGCGGGATGCTGGAAGAGTTCGCGTTGGAGGAAGCCGAGATTATCCGTGCCCGCAAGTATTCCACCGTTGGCGGAAACCTGCATACCGATTTACATGAGTGCCTGGGACATGGTTCGGGTAAACTCCTGCCTGGAGTTTCGCCGGATGCGCTTAAAAATTACGCTTCCACCTTGGAAGAAGCCCGCGCCGACTTGTTTGCCCTTTACTATATGGCCGATGACAAGATGCGGGAACTGGGATTGGTGGAAAGCGAGGAAGTGTATAAATCCGAATACGATGCCTATATCCGCAACGGTTTGATGACGCAGTTGGTGCGCGTGGAATGGGGCAAGGACATAGAGGAGGCGCATATGCGCAACCGAAGTCTGATTGCGCATTGGGTATATGAAAAGGGAAGGGAGGAAAAAGTGGTGGAACGTGTAGAAAGGGAGGGCAAGACCTATTTCCGTATCAATGACTATGCAAAGTTGCGCGGTCTGTTTGCCGAACTGTTGGCAGAAGTGCAGCGCATCAAGTCAGAAGGCGATTATGCGGCGGGCAGCGCTTTGGTGGAAACATACGGCATCAAGGTGGATGCCACTTTACACAAGGAAGTGTTGGAACGTTATGAACGGCTGAATCTTGCACCTTACGGTGGTTTTGTAAATCCGGAACTGCATCCGGTTTACGATGGGGCGGGAAAGTTGCAGGACGTGTCGATTTCTTATCCTGATGATTTTGCCGGGCAGATGATGGATTACGCGGAACGATACGCGAGTTTGCCGATTCTGTAAGTTTGGGGAATATGTTTTTTTGTTGATCCAAGTGCATGCTGTTGGGCGGCACCGCATCAACGGTGTTCTTTATTTTGAAATCTTTCGTTATCGGTTAAAAGTATAAAGAGGGGTGAGCCGTAGGTAACCAATCCTGCACCTGAAGCCAACACTCTTTTTTATTTCCATGCTATATCATCGAACTGTTCGTAAAACGGTGGATGGAGAAATTCGTTTTGCTTTCTTTATCCAATAATTTGTTATAATATTGCAGACGGATTTTTAACACACCATTGAAATCCTGATAATGATAGTTTAACCACAAAATAAAACAAAGATGAAAAAAGCATTTTCAATTTTGACGGGCTTGGCTCTGTCGTTGGCATTGTTAACAAGTTGCGAGAAAAATCCCGAAACGGATTCCAACAACGGTATAAGCGATGCAGGTGCCATTACCGGTGTGCTGAAAGATGTTGAAACCGGGAAAACCCTATCTAATAAATTCATAACTTTATCTACTAGCACTGGAGCATCTTTGACGCTATCAACCAAGACGGATGCAGAAGGCAGATTTTTGTTCGGGCATATACCACCAAGTTTAGATTATACCATTTACATGGTATGTGATGAAGAATATTTTTATGATGTAGTTTATTTGTCCGTAGACGGAAAAGTACGGAATCTCACGGGGGATGATGAAGATGATCCTAATGAAACTAACATCTATAAAGATAAGTACCAATTCTTTTCGATTAAAGCAGGGCAAGTCCGGGAAGTGGAAATCCGGGTAAAAAAAGACATTTACGAGGAAGAAGACTAGTGTTGAATGCCGTACCGGCAGGTTAAATAGTATTTGCCTGTCGGTACGGATTAAAATACAATATCATGGCTGAAAATTCTAGACCGACTAAGGTTTACGCACGTTTTCATACGGATGAAAAAAGCGGTCTCACTTACCGAACCAACACCATATTGCAATTCGGCAATTCGTGGAATATCATCGGGGCGGCTGTTCTTACCAATCCGGGGTCGGCGATTATCGCAGAAGAAAAGGTTTCAACAGAAGCACTGAAACAATTGACCAATCTCACAGGAAATAACGATAATTGGAGTATCGTGAACTTCAACCGAGATACAACCATTCGGGATTGGCTTCCCCGTATCTTCAATGGATATTTCGCACACCAAGAAGTACACGAGTTAAGCGGCATTATCCTGCTATATAATCTTTTCAATATAAAGAACCAAGACTTGGGAAAAGCGGTGGAAAGTTATCAAAAAGCCCAATCGCCATTCTTATATACCACCGCAACGGATATAGCATTGATAAACAAAGCGCCTATCGTTTATCTCGGGTGGGGTAATGTTGCCCAAAATGAATTGTTCAAAGAAAGGGCTATCGAATTATTCTCGGCTATCAATCCCAATATCCGCTCGCACTATGACGCTGCCTTTGAAAAGAATACCTTTTATCATCCCCGTGCTATTTGCTTAGGCTACAAACGTTGGAACGGCGTAAAAAACCTTATGACCGCTTTCTATCAAAAATTCTCGAGCCTAAAGCATTAGGTTTATTGTGAAGAACCATAGAAAAGGACGGCCTTGCGGTCGTCCTTTTTTGTTCTCGTTGCTCGGTATCAGCAACATCGGTAAGGCGCATCTTGCCGTCGGCGGCGTGCATTTTCAAGCCGTGACAATCCGTCACGGTTTCAATGGAAACAATCCCCAAAACTCCGTATCTTTACGTGGCTTTGAGAACCAAGATATGGAGTATAAATTTTCATTTGCGCCGATAGTGGGGAAAGACGCCCGCGTGCTGGTGCTCGGTTCGATTCCGGGCGACCGATCGTTGGCCTTGAACGAGTATTACGGGCATCCGCAGAACCGTTTCTGGCGCGTCATAGCGAGGCTTTGTGAACAGGAGGTTCCGCGCACATACTCCGAAAAGCGGGAAATGTTGCTCCGAAACGGCATCGCGCTGTGGGATGTGGCGCATCAGGCGTTCCGTCCGGGCAGCATGGACAGCGACATCCGTGATGAAAAGCCCAACGACATTCCCGCTTTGGCGGCATCCCTGCCGCAACTGCACACGATAGCGTTCAACGGCAAGACGGCGGAACGCCTCTACGACAAATATTTTCCCCGCACCGCGAACCTGCGCTATCTTTCGCTTCCCAGCACCAGTCCCGCTAACGCCGCCTTCTCTCTGGAAAAGCTTTCCGCATGCTGGGGGCGGATGATGGAATAAAGCGGTTAAACATCGGATGAAATCCAACGTTTTCGATAAGCCATGCGCAGAAGCCAAGCTTGCTTGGATTATGCCATGGCGAGAAAAGGTCGGATGAAATCCAACGTTTTCGTTAAGCCATGCGCAGAAGCCAAGCTTGCTTGGATTATGCCATGGCGAGAAAAGGTCGGATGAAATCCAACGTTTTATCATGAACATAGAAGAATTCAGGGAATACAGCCTTTCTTTGCCGGGGGCGGAAGAAGCGATGCCTTGGGCGCAAGGACGGAACGGGCATGATCGCGGGCTTTTGGTGTTTTCGGTAGCGGCCAAATGGTTCTGTGTGGTACATGTAGATGAGTTTGACTTCTGTCTTTTGAAATGTCCGCCGGAAAAGGCGGAAGAGTTACGTGCGCGTTACGAGGGCGTACGTCCGGGTTGGCATATGAACAAAAGACATTGGAACAGTGTTTATTTCAACAGCGACGTATCAGACAGAGAACTTTTGGATCTGGTGCGTCTGGCCTACGAAACAACGGTCTCCAGCCTCCCTAAGAAACTGCGGGAGAATATAATGGCGGCTGAATGATTTTAATCAATACAAAAGATGGAAAAAAATAAGAATCGATATGTGCAAACCCGAAGATATGGAGGCAAGCACTATCGTGGCGGGCAATCCCGCACGGCTTATCAAAAAGATATAAGGATATGAAGAAGATATTGTTTGTATGCCATGGTAACATCTGCCGTTCGCCTATGGCCGAATATGTGATGAAGGCAATGGTGGCGGAGGCAGGGCGGGCGGACGAGTTTGAAATTGCCTCGGCCGCAACCTCGACCGAAGAAATCGGCAACGGCGTGTATCCGCCCGTGCGTCGGCTGTTGGCAGCGGCCGGCATCGACAGTGCGGCGCATCAGGCCCGGCAGATGACACAGGCAGACTACCGTCATTACGACCTCATTGTAGCGATGGACACGCAGAATCTGGCAAACATCCGCCGCATCATCGGTCAGGACACCGACAGCAAGGTATGCCGGCTGTTGGACTTCACCCCTACGCCCGGCGACATCGCCGATCCCTGGTACACGCGCGATTTCGACCTTACCTGGCGGCAGGTGAACGCCGGTTGCCGCGGGCTGTTAAATCAGCGGCATTTCGAATAGTAAGACATCCAGAAATCCAAGCACGTAAGCGTAGCTTCTGCGTTCGGCTTAATCTAACCGTTCCTCCGGTAAATGAACCGTGCCAGGCCGTAGATGTAGCGGCGGAAGCCGGGGCGATAGGCCAACAGATGGCGGAACCAATCTATGTGTTTGCTGCTGAAGCGTACCACAACGCCTACATAGAACATGGCAAAAAGGGTTCCCACTCCGATGATGTGCCATTGCCATGAACCGAAAAACGCGTAACAGGCCACGATGCCGAGAATCACGAGCGAGATATCCACTCCGATTTTCACTTTGGCGAAGTCCTTGCCCGTTACTTGGCTTACCGCTACCGGAAAACCTTCGCCGGGCATGGTGACGCTTCCGCAGCATACCTCGAGCGCGATGCCCAATCCCAGAACCGTGCATCCGGCCACCTGAGAGAGGATCTGCTGCCATAGTAAAACGGGAGAGAGCCAGGAAGTGAGCGCGATACTGATATCGATAAGGGTACCAAAGAAAAAGCCTATCACCAACTGGAACAGCTGCACCCATTCGAACCGCCTGCGGAGCACCATGATTTGCCCGAAAACCAGTATGAAATTCATGATATAGGTGTATTGCCCGATGGTGAGGGCCGGAACCAAACCCTGTGTGCCGGCACTCTCGAACACGTAGGGCAACACGCTGATGACGCTGGAGCCCAAACGGGAGCGCACGCATACGGCTACGCCGAGGGTCATGATGAAGAGTGAAATCAACAGCAGGAGATGCTGCCAGCAAAAGGAAAGAACCTTTTCGCGTTTTGTTTTGGAAACGGAGGATGGATGAACTTTTTGCATGATGAGAAAGCGGGCCGTTTCAAAAGCCTCGGATAACGGTCTGCAAAGTTACGGGAGAGAGGGCAATTTCTCAAAACCTTTTGTTGAAACTTGCGTTTTACAGCAAAGGGACATCCGCTTTCGCATTGATTGTTTCTCCGTGAAACCGGTAAAAAAGGTGCTTTTCTCCGTGGTTTGGGTAAATATATCGGGGAAAAGCCACCTATTTTTGCTATATAAAATCCGACACATGAAAAAGATAAGTTTTGTATTTCTATTCATTACAATTGTATTGCAAGCCATGGCACAACAAAAAATCATCCAGACAGCCGGACGGGACGCACTCGGCGAGTTCGCGCCCGAGTTCGCGCATCTCAACGACGACATACTTTTCGGGGAAGTGTGGAGCCGCAACCATCTTCTGAGCCTCCGCGACCGCAGTCTCGTTACCGTGGTGGCGCTGATGAGCCAGGGCATCACCGACTCATCCTTGTTGCATCATTTGCAGAATGCCAGGAAAAACGGCATTACCCGGACCGAAATAGCCGAAATCATCACCCATGCCGCTTTTTATGCCGGATGGCCAAAGGCATGGGCGGTATTCCGGATGGCCAAAGAGGTATGGAATGAGCCTGAAACGGTGGAGGATGCCAAGGCGGCCTTTCAGCAGGAGATGATCTTTCCCGTGGGAGAACCTAATACAGCCTACGCCGAATACTTTACCGGCAACAGCTACCTGGCGCCCATTTCCTCGGAACAGGTTTCGGTGGCCAACGTTACCTTTGAGCCGCGTTGCCGCAACAATTGGCATATCCACAAGGCGGAAAAAGGCGGCGGACAGATGCTTGTCGGCGTGGCCGGCCGCGGTTGGTATCAGGAAGAAGGCAAGCCTGCGGTGGAAATCCTGCCGGGTACGGTTATCCATATTCCGGCCAACGTAAAGCATTGGCACGGGGCGGCCGTCGATTCATGGTTCGCCCATCTGGCTTTCAGTGTTCCGGGAGAGAATACGGAAAACATATGGTTGGAACCGGTTTCCGACAAGGATTATGATCTATTGGAAAAGAAAAAACATTAAAAACGGGGAGCAATGAGAAAAGCGACATTCGCCTTGCTGTTGGCCGCCCTTATCGGGTGGGGACTGCCGGCAAGGGCCAGGATAAAAACGGATCAGGATATGGAAAAGAAGGTATTGGTGGTATTTTTCTCCCATACGGGCGAGAACTACGGCGTGGGCCGCATCGTCAAAGGCAACACGCATATCGTGGCCGAAATGATAGCCCAAGGTACAGGAGGCAAACTCTTTGAAATCGTTCCCGAGAAGGATTATCCCCAAACATACAACGAATGTGTGGCGGAGGCCAGGCAGGAAAAGGAATCGGCCGCCCGTCCGGCGGTAAAGGGCGACATCGCGGTGGAAGACTACGAGGTGGTGTTTGTCGGCTATCCCAATTGGTGGGGCGATATGCCGATGCCGGTCTATTCGTTTATCGAAAAACACGATTGGAACGGCAAGCAGGTTTATCCTTTCTGCACGCACGAGGGCAGCGGCCTTTCGGAGACAGAAAAATATATTGCCGGCGCGTGTAAGGGCGCCACGGTAGGTAAGGGTCTTGCCGTGAAAGGCACGATGGCGCAGAAATCGCAAGACCAGACGCGAAAATCCGTGCAGTCCTGGCTCGAAAAGGTGGGGCTGGCGAAATAGATTGGTAAAAGGAAAAGTGGTTGAAAGCCGCACTGGTTTCCCGGTGCGGCTTTTTCTTAAATGAATTTCGTATTTGACAACCTACCCGGTGATTCAAATACAAGACGGTTGTTAAACATTTTTATCTGGATTTCTGTTGAAACGGCGTTATTCCTGATGCGCAAAGGTAGACTCGGACAAAGTGGTTTCTGAAAATTGCCCAACAAAAAAAGCGGCCCGAAACGAGCCGCTTTTTTATCGGAAAACCGTCAAGAGACTATTCGTCTTTCTTTTCGGCTGCTTCCATGGCATCCTTGAGGTTCGACAAGGCTTCGATATCGCCCAAGGTCGTCTTTTCAGACGATTCGTTGAGTTTCTTGACAGCCTTGGCGGTGTTGTCGGCGTTCTTACGGTTTTCGTTTTCCGTTTTGGCGCGTTCCTCTGCGGCTTCTTCCTGATGGATCCGGGTATGGGAAACCACGATGCGTTTGTTTTCCTTGCTGAATTCGATAACCTTGAAGTCGGCCTGTTCGTCAACTTTGAGATTGCTGCCATCGGCTTTCTGCATGTGGCGGTTGGGGCAGAATCCTTCCACGCCGTAAGGCAGAACCACGATGGCGCCTTTGTCGTTGGCCGAAGCAACCGTACCCTTTTGGATGCTGCCTACTGAGAACAACGTTTCGTAAACATCCCAGGGATTTTCTTCCAGTTGTTTGTGGCCCAAGCTCAAACGACGGTTTTCGATATCGATGTCGAGTACGATGACATCGATCTTTTCGCCGATTTTGGTGAATTCGGCCGGGTGTTTGATTTTCTTCGACCAGCTGAGGTCGGAGATATGGATCAAACCGTCGATGCCTTCTTCCAATTCCACGAAGATACCGAAATTGGTAAAGTTGCGGACCGTGGCCGTGTGGCGGGAGCCTACCGGATATTTTTCAGCGATATGTTGCCAAGGATCGGGGGTAAGTTGCTTGATACCCAACGACATTTTGCGTTCTTCGCGATCCAGGGTAAGGATAACGGCTTCCACTTCGTCGCCCACTTTCAGGAATTCCTGAGCCGAGCGCAAGTGCTGCGACCAAGACATTTCCGAAACGTGGATAAGCCCTTCCACACCGGGAATGATTTCTACAAAAGCACCGTAATCGGCCAAAACCACAACCTTGCCCTTTACCTTGTCGCCGATCTTCAGTTCGGGATCGAGCGAATCCCAGGGATGCGGGGTAAGCTGTTTGAGACCGAGGGCGATACGCTTCTTGTTTTCATCGAAGTCGAGAATAACCACATTGATCTTCTGGTCGAGCTTGACCATTTCTTCGGGATGGTTCACGCGGCCCCAGCTGAGGTCGGTGATGTGAATCAAGCCATCTACGCCGCCAAGGTCAACGAATACACCGTAGGAGGTGATATTTTTGACGGTTCCTTCCAAAACTTGTCCTTTTTCAAGCTTGGACATGATTTCGGCTTTCTGCTGTTCGATTTCGTCTTCGATAAGCGCTTTGTGCGAAACCACCACGTTTTTATATTCATGGTTGATTTTCACAACCTTGAATTCCATCGTTTTGTTTACGAACACATCGTAGTCGCGGATGGGTTTCACATCGATCTGGGAACCGGGCAAGAATGCCTCGATGCCGAATACGTCAACGATAAGACCGCCTTTGGTACGGCTTTTGACATAACCGTTGATGATTTCCTGATTGTCGAAAGCTTCGTTGACACGTTCCCAAGACTTGAGGATGCGGGCTTTCTTGTGCGAGAGCACCAATTGGCCGGTGGCGTCTTCCTGGCTTTCCACATAGACTTCCACTTTGTCTCCCGGCTTGAGGTCGGGGTTGTAGCGGAATTCGGAAACGGGGATGATGCCGTCTGACTTATAACCGATGTTTACGACAACTTCGCGGTTGTTTTTGGAAACTACAATACCTTCAATCACTTGCTGGTCAGCAATCTGTTTGAGGGTGTTGCCGTATTGTTCGTCTAAGGGATTGCGGGAAGGTTCGTTCTCTTTTTCTTTTCTGATTTTGTGATGAGAGAGCTCGTCCCAATTAAACTCTTCAATACCGGTTTTAGCAAATTCGTTTGCCATGATATTTGGATGATTTCTGCGGCGACCGCTGCGTAAAATCCGGTGATACGCGGAGTTCGCCATGTTTAACATATTAATTAAGAGCTTGTACCGGATTTTATAAACAAGCCCGAAACGTGAGCGCGAAGTTACGAAAAAAAACAATCGGAAATACAATGCTTCAGGAGTATAATACTAAGGTAATGGATTTTCGGGGATCCGGAGCGGTGGAGAGGGGAAGGGCGCGCCGATTGAAAAGAAAAAAATAAGACAAAATGTCATGTTTGATGAGCGGATTTCCTGCTGAACCGGGAAAAGGAAAAATCTAAGAAAGGGGGTGATTTTTGATTTTTCCCATAGGGGTGGGGGAGGAAAGTGGTTCGAAGAAAGATCGTGGCTTAAATCGCCTTGGATGGAAGTTCGGTGTATCTCGATTTCGGGTGATTTTTGTAAATCGTTGCGGTGAAAAGAATAGGGATTTTTATTTCTGGTTGTAATTTTTCGGTATATGAAAGTGTGTGATTTTTGTAAATCGGTGAAATCTTGTAAGATATCATTTGTATTTTATTTAACTATGTTATAATAAGCGTTTAGCAGTTTTTATTTGTAGTTATTGTTTAATGTTTTCTCGGCATGCGCTGTATGTGTCTTTTTGTATCTTATTAATTATATGTAAATGTATTTATTATATGGTTTATTTGATGTTTTTATATATGTGTTATTTGGTG
>CAMWNM010000055.1 GCA_947175635.1 uncultured Bacteroidales bacterium
CTTTGATTGTCCAAGAATGAGTTTATTATCTTCATCATTGTAAAAGATAAAGTCTATACCTCCATCATCTTTACCATCTGTAATAATATGATCGGCTACATTTTTTATACGATAAAAAATTTTGAGTATTAGGTAGTTGAAAGCCATATCATCGGATATGTCTCGTGATAGAACTTTCTTAACTTCTTCCTTGATTTTGGCTATCTGATCGTTTATAATTTCAGTCATTGTTATATGCGTGTTTAGGTTTGTATTATTGCAAATATAGCTTTAAAGTTCTATTCCTTATAACTATTGGAGACAACTTGTTGTAGTTCTTCTTCGGTGACTTCTTTACAGAATATGTAGTAAACCTTTGTATTTGTTGAGCTTGCGCCGCCATAAGCTCCAACAAATCCGCTGCCTGACGTTATAGATTTTGTTTCAACCAAATCCCAACCTTGTAGAGACATATAATTTAAGGCTCCTATTAGGGAACGGAATTTTATTTCATTACCAGCATCGTCCTTTACGGTGTGTGTGGTTTCTTGTTTGAACCATCGTCAAGTTTGATAGAGTTTCTATGGAACTCCATCTCAACAAATAACTTTTTTGCTTGGATATTACTACAAGCAAAAACTATAAGCATGATTAAGAAAATAAACTTCTTCATCAGGGGTACTAGTATCGTGATTATTACAGTATCAGGTAAATTCTTCGTTGGTTATAGTGTGCTTTGTGAATAATCTATGTTATAGACTACCTCGCCGTTAGATTTTTTCTCAAAATGGACAACGGCAATGAGTTCAGGAATACCATTTGTCCAAAAGACAACTTCTTGTTTTTCACCAAGTGCAAGGTTAAGAGTTTTGCACATGGATTGGGCTTCTTTTTCAGCAAGTGCCTGAAGGTATTCAAAACTATCGCTATGTTTACCGAGATGAATTGCTAAAGAATTCATTGTATTCTTAAGTTTAATAATGTGAGCATCTATCAGATGCGAAATTACAAAACAATCTTGAATTGGTAAATATTATAACTGAGAGGTTTCTTCCTCAAAAATCCGTGCGAACAGTTGCCGGATGCGCGCTTCGTCGGCAATGATGCGGTGCAGTTCCTGCAGGCGGGCGGCGTTGTCGCTCCACGGAATCCATATCTTCAGATAGCCGTTTGGGCCGTACTTCTCCTGTAGATGCGACAGCGTGCGTTGGTAATGGCCTTCGCGGTCTAATTCGGGATAATTCGCCAGGCCGTATTGAACGGTTCGGCGGATAATGGTTTCCGGGTCGATAAAACGGTCGGCTTCCGCCACAATCAGGCCGTAGAGGTTGCGGGGTTTCTGTCGGTTGGAGGCGCGGTGATCCTCCACGGCATCCGCCATAAGGTTCAGTTCTTCGGGCGAGAAACGGCTTTGCAGAAAGGTGTCCGCCAAGAGAATTTTCCGGGAGTCGGTATGATGGTTTTCCCGTCCGTTCACAAGCCCCAAATCGTGGAAAGCCGCCACTGCATACACCATGTCGACCTTGGCCTCCGGCATCTTCTCGGCCAAAGCCAGGCTCTGTTCCATCACCATACGGGTGTGGTCTTCGCGGTGCGCCTTGTCGAAGCGGGCGTATTGCGGCAGGATATGCCGCTCCACATAGTCTATCAGTTCGGGGTTCGGGTGCATGGATGAAAACTTTAAAAACGACTTTGAAGATAGGTTAAAAACGGTGGTCTTCTCCGACGTTTAACCGCCTCGGCATAGTCCAAGCAAGCTTGGCCTCTGCACTCGGCTTAGGTTAAACGTTGATTTGGAAAAGTGGAGATCCGGGCGGTGCAAGGCAGGACAGGGGCCGCGGTCTTTCTTGTTCATGTGCCACCCGGAACGCACACCGGTGTGGCGCTCTTGCAGTTCCGGTGCGTGACCGGGAATACTTTGCGGTTGAAGAAGCCCCGTTGGCAGGCTGAGTTGAGCAGACATCTTTTCGCTTATCCTATTTGCCAGACCGGTGATTTCCTGACATTGAAGTTCTCCGCCAGAACGGAGGCGAAGGGCGTGAAAAAGCTACGGGCACCGGACGGACATACCTTGACGCAGGCGCAGCATCGTATGCACTTCTCCGCTTCCAGCCCCTGACCTTTGGCGCCGATGGCCGCGGTGGGGCAGGCTTGGGCGCAGGTACCGCAACCGTTGCATAAAGCCGGATTCAATTCGGGCAGATATTGTACAGGCGCGTTTTTCCGCTGTTTCTGATATTCTTCCACGAAGTTTCGGAAATTCCGCAAGGATTTTTCGCTCGAAACTTCATCGCGAAGGCTCCCGGGTTCTACCGGCGATAAGCTACCGACCTGGACCTTTCGGGCGATGGCCATGCCCAATTCCCCGGCCGCCTTCAGGTCGGAATCATCCGGTCTGCCGGCGGCGACGGGCGTTCGGGCCGACGAATAACTGTGTTCGCCCACAAAGGCGGCCGCCGCCACCGGCACGAAACCACGGTTCCGTGCGAAATCGGCCATGTCGCGGAGGGCGTTCTCGAAGGCCCGGTTGCCGTAAACGGCTACAAGCACACAGGGAGTATGCCGGCCTTTCACATCGCGGAACCTTTCTTTTGCCAAAGGCGCCATCCTTCCACCGTACACGGGTGCGGCCATCACCACGAGATCCTCCTGTCCGAACGAATCCCGAAGCGGTTGCCGCGTGGCGTCGGAGAAAGAACCCGCATCGTTCTTCATCTGCAGGATGCCGTCGGCAATGGCACGGGCAATCTTGGCCGAGGTGCCCGTGGGGGAGAATACAAGGCTGTGGATTTTCATATCTGCAATTTTACAACAAAATTCATTACCTTTAGCCTCTTGGTTTCCACGGTTAAAGTTGAGCCCGACACACATCAGGGCGTCAGAAAATGAAAAGATTTTTCTTTGTATGGGCGGTGCTTGCCGTACTGTTGCCGTTGCCGCTGCAAGCCCGGATACATCCGTCTGTTGACGGTTTGGGTGTTTTCAAATTCGGTTCGGCTCCGGAAGCCTTGGGCCGGATAGGCTATAACTTAAGCAAGCCGGTGGTTGTGAACACGAAGAAAGCCTATCTGAAGAAGGTGCATGAAGTCTATACCGGGCATGCGTTCTGTCAGCTATTCCCGGATCCTTCCGATAGAATGGCGGTACTTGAGGCCAGCTATCATCCGGACGTGAAAGTGTTTTATATTCCCGCTTACGAACCGGTACCGGGCGTGCTCTGCCAAGGGGTGATGTTGAAGTATATCCATGATTCGCTGTTTTATATCGGCATCGAACGTCCCCAAGGGCTTGCCTCTGCCTTGGCCACGAAATACGGAGCGCCTGAGGTGGATAAGAAGAAATCAAGTTGTACATGCGAAAGGAATGGACGTTCGTTCACTTTGTGGGAAGAAAGCACAAGCTATACCTATCCGACGGGCGATCCCGATGTGGCCTGCCACGCGTATCTGGACAGCGGCTATGGCCGGAACTGCGATAAGCACACTTCCGGATACCTGTTCATCTATCGCAAAAGCGTCAAGAAAAGGGTGGATGAATACGATGCCCGCCGCCGCAGGGAACTTATCGAAGAAGAAATGCGGGCGAAGATGGAGGACTTGCAGGGATTGTAGCTCGTCTGGGTGTATTTTATTTCCAGCAATGAGGGGGCCGTTGCCCCAAAACGGCTTGATGGGGGATATGGAGGGTTTGAATCTGAGATTTTCTACAAATTACGTATCTTCGTACCTTTAAAAGAGGACACTTTTGCCCATGGAAAAAGTCATTAAATTACGTAGGGGATTGGATATCAGGATAGAAGGAAGCCCTGATCATTCGTTGAACGCACCTACGGTCTCTTATCGGAAATATGCCGCAAAACCTACCGATTTTTATGGAATGAAGCCTAAGTTGGCCGTAAAGGAAGGCGACCGCGTGTTGGCGGGAAGCGCCTTGTTCTACGACAAGGAAAATCCCGCGGTTACCGTTGCCTCGCCTGTAAGCGGCGCGGTTACGGAAATCGTTTACGGGGAACGCCGCGTGATCCGGGAAATCCGTATAGAGGCGGATGAAAAGATAGAATACAAAACCTTTTCCCCCATCAAACCGGAAGAGTTTACGGAGGGGAATGTAAAGGAACGTCTGTTGGAAGCCGGCCTATGGCCTTATATCCGCCAGCGTCCCTATGATATTCCGGCCGATCCGGGGCAACGTCCGCGCGACATTTTTGTTTCCGCTTTCGATACCGCCCCTCTGGCACCGGATTTGGATATGGCCGTGAACGGACAGGAAATGTTCTTTCAGGCCGGCATCGATGCCCTGCGTTGTCTGACGAACGGCAAGGTGTATGTGGGCGTTCATCGCACCAAAACGGCCTCTGCCGCCTATAACGAATGCAAGAATGCCGAAGTGTGCGTGTTCGAGGGCAAGCATCCGAGCGGAAACGTAGGTGTGCAGATACACCATGTTGCACCTATCAACAAAGGGCAAACCGTTTGGTACGTGCATCCTCAGGATGTCATCATCATGGGGCGGCTTTTCCTGAAAGGCGTCTATGATGCCACCAAGATAGTGGCACTGGGCGGTTCTGAAGTGATCCGGACGGGCTATCACAAGGTGGTGGCCGGACTCAACGTGTCCTACCTGCTCAAGGACAACCTCAAACAGGAATCCGATCTGCGCGTTATCAGCGGCAATGTCCTCACTGGTAAAACGGTGGGCGCGGACGGCTATCTGGGCGCGTTCGACCATCTTGTTTCCGTGATTCCGGAAGGCAACCGTTTCAGATTCATGGGATGGCTTTCACCCGGATTCAATCTGTACAGTTACTCCCGCACTTTCTTCGCATGGTTGTTCCGCAACCGTCAATACAGGCTCGACACCAATCTGAACGGCGGGGAACGTGCGTTTGTCTTGACCGGACAATTCGAGAAAGTGTTGCCCATGGACATTTATCCCATGCAGCTTATCAAAGCCTGTATGGCCGAGGATATCGAAAATATGGAAGCATTGGGAATCTATGAAGTGGCCCCCGAGGATTTTGCGCTCTGCGAATACATCGATGCCTCCAAAACCGAAATCCAGCATGTGATCCGCAAGGGCCTGGAGTTGGTACGTAAGGAAGTAGGCTGAGCCTGAACAACGCAAGAAACACCTGTATATATATGTTGAGGAATTTCTTAGACAAGATAAAGCCCCATTTCGGGAAAGACGGAAAACTGCATTTCCTGCATTCCACTTTCGAGGCTTTCGAATCTTTTTTGTATGTGCCCGACAAGGTAACCGTTTCGGGTTGCCATGTCCGTGATGCGCTGGACATGAAGCGGACCATGATTATGGTGGTGTTCGCCCTGTTGCCCTGCTTTTTGTTCGGCATCTACAACACCGGTTTCATGCATTTTTCGGCATTGGGTGAAACCAGAGACTTCTGGCCCACGTTTTGGTTCGGCTGTACAAAGGTGCTGCCCATGTTGATTGTAAGTTATGTGGTGGGATTGGGCATCGAGTTCATTTTCGCGCAGGTTCGCGGCCATGAGGTAAACGAAGGTTTCCTGGTCTCGGGCTTCCTGATTCCGTTGATTTGCCCCCCTGATGTTCCGCTGTGGATGGTGGGCGTGGCCACTGCTTTTGCCGTGATTATCGGAAAGGAAGTGTTTGGCGGCACGGGTATGAATATCTGGAATCCGGCGCTCTTGGCGCGTGCTTTCCTGTTTTTCGCCTATCCTTCCCGCATGAGCGGCGACAGCGTGTGGGTGGCTGATGCCGTGTCGGGCCCCACTGCTCTTTCCCATATCGCTTCCGGCGCCACGGATGCCGTGCCCTCCGTTTCCCAGTTGTTCTGGGGCTTCATACCCGGTTCGGTGGGAGAGACCTCCAAGTTCTGCATTCTGATAGGGGCGGCTATTTTGCTTTGGAGCGGCATAGGAAGTTTCCGGATCATGTTCAGTGCCGTTGCAGGTGCCGGACTGATGGCATGGATCGGACATCAGACGGGGGCCACGGACGCCACCATGATACAGCACCTGCTTTCGGGCGGATTCCTGTTCGGGGCTGTGTTCATGGCCACCGACCCCGTGACTTCGGCGCAGACGCAGGCCGGTAAATGGATTTTCGGTTTTCTGGTAGGTGTGATGGCCATGGTGATCCGTATCTTCAATCCGGCTTATCCGGAGGGGATGATGTTGGCCATTCTGTTGATGAACACTTTCGCACCCCTGATCGATTATCTGGTGGTGAACCGCAACATCAGCCGGCGCAAAAAACGCCTCCGCATGGCCTCCGAACCGTCCGCAGTAGTCAACTCATAATACCGCAACACCATGTTTTCAAATCGATATATTTTCATCTATACCACGATTCTGGTGGTGGCCGTTGCCGTAATACTTTCCCTTACGGCAACCTTGTTGCAACCTATGCAGAACCGCAACGAGGAAGTGGCGAAAATGCAGGAAATCCTTAAGGCCGCCGGGCAAACGGTTGCGCCGCAAGAGGCTATCGAGGCATACAACAATGAGATCACCGCCGAATGGATGGTAAACAGAAAAGGTGAAATCAGGGCCGGATATGTCAATAGGGCAGGGAATTGGAAGCCCATGGCCGATATGCCGGAAAACCGCCGCGCTTTCGACTGCAGTCTCAAAACGGAATTGGAGCAGGCGGCGCGGTACGAGGAGAATCCGGCAACGGAAGACGGCCTTTTCCCTGTGTTTGTGTGCCGCGATAGTGCCCGTTACATCGTACCCTTGCAGGGAAAAGGGCTTTGGGGGCCTATCTGGGGGTACCTGGCGTTGGAGAAAGACTTCAATACCGTATCCGGCGCCACTTTCGGACATAAGGGCGAAACGCCGGGACTGGGCGCGGAAATAGCCGCCGAAAACTTTCAGAAGCAGTTTGCCGGCAAGAAGATTTTCGATACCCAAGGGAAATTTACCTCCATTACGGTGCAGAAAGGGGGTGCCGAAAAGTATCAGGGCGATATATCCCATGCCGTGGACGCTATTTCGGGTGGAACGATTACCAGCGGCGGTGTAACGGCCATGTTGGCCGACTGTCTGGCCTATTACCGCGCCTTTTTTGAAAAGATGCAGCGGGCCGCCCTCGATACGGCGGATGAAGTGCGGGCGGATACCGTAAACCTGCAAACCAAATAAGTGAAACGATAGAATAAACACGATATGAGTCAGGAGAAAGAAAGGCTTGAAAACAAAGGAGGCGGTTGGAAAGAGTGGTTTTCGGCCAAGAACATGAAATTGCTTACCCGTCCTTTCGGGGCGGACAACCCCATTACCGTGCAGGTATTGGGCATATGTTCGGCTTTGGCGGTCACGGCCAAAATGCAGCCGGCTTTGGTGATGGCTATCTCGGTGGTGGTGGTGACAGGTTTCGCCAACCTTATCATTTCCTTGCTCCGCAATACCATTCCGCCGCGTATCCGTATCATCGTGCAGCTTACGGTAATCGCCACGCTTGTGATACTGGTGGATCAGACCCTGAAGGCGGTGGCGTATGAAGTGAGCAGGCAGCTTTCGGTTTTTGTGGGGCTGATCATCACCAACTGCATCGTGATGGGGCGCTTGGAAGCTTTCGCGATGGCGAACAAACCCTGGCCGTCGTTTTTAGACGGGGTGGGAAACGGAGCCGGATACGGGCTCATACTGATTATCGTGGCCTTTATCCGTGAGTTCTTCGGTTCGGGTACCGTATTCGGATACAAGGTGATTCCGCCTTCCTTCTACGAAGCCGGCTATACCGACAACGGACTTTTCATCCTGCCGCCCATGGCCTTGATCGTTCTGGGCGTCATCATTTGGATTCATCGTTCGATGAACCGTAACTTAATAGAGAAGTAAGCCATGGAAAATCTTTTCAGTCTTTTCATACGGTCTGTCTTCGTGGACAACATGGTGTTTGCCTATTTTCTGGGCATGTGCTCCTATCTGGCTATTTCCAAGAATGTAAAGACCGCGTTCGGATTGGGAGTGGCCGTGATTTTCGTCATGTTGATCACCGTTCCTGTTAATTTCCTTATCAACAAATACTTGTTGGCGAAGGGCGGTCTGACTTGGCTCAGCCCTGCTTTGGAAGGCGTCGATTTGGGATTTTTAAGTTTCATCATGTTTATCGCCGTTATCGCCGCCATCGTGCAATTGGTCGAAATGGTGGTGGAACGCTATTCGCCGGCCCTGTATTCCTCTTTGGGGATCTTTCTCCCGCTGATAGCCGTAAACTGCGCCATTATGGGCGGTTCCCTCTTTATGCAGGAGAGAGAGTACCAGTCGTTGGCCGAAGCCACCACTTTTGCCGTCGGTTCGGGTATCGGCTGGTGCCTTGCCATTGTGGGCATCGCCGCCATTCGTGAAAAGCTCAAGTATTCCCAGGTGCCGGCCCCGCTGAAAGGATTGGGGATTGCCTTTATCCTTACCGGTTTGATGGGCATATCGTTTATGTGTTTTCTCGGTATAGAACTCTGAGGGCACCAATAAAAAATTAAAGACAGACAACTATGGTTTCTACGTGGAGTATAGTCTTGACCGCAGCCGCCGTGTTCTTGGTGGTGATTCTCGTTTTGGTGGCGGTACTGCTTTTTGCAAGGAAAAAGCTGATGCCCCAGGGTAAGGTGCAGTTGCGGATTAACGATGAGAAAACCTTGGAAGTGGATACGGGAAATACGCTTTTGTCCACTCTGGCCGCGCAAAAGATATTCCTGCCTTCCGCCTGTGGAGGGAAGGGAAGTTGCGGACTCTGCCGTTGCCGGGTAACCGAAGGCGGCGGCAGCATCCTGCCTTCGGAAAAGGGATTTTTTTCCTATCGGGAGCAAAACGATAACTGGCGCTTGGGGTGTCAGGTAAAGGTGAAGAACGACATGGCCATTCAGATCGCCCCCGAAGTGTTCGGTGTGAAGAAGTGGGAATGCGAAGTGGTGTCGAACCATAATGTGGCTACTTTCATCAAGGAATTCGTGGTGAAACTACCCGAGGGCGAGACCCTGGATTTCCGCGCCGGCGGCTATATTCAGATCGATGTGCCGGCCTGTACGGTAAATTACAGGGATATCGTGGTGGAGGATGCCTACAAGGCCGATTGGGACAAGATGAAGATGTGGGATTTGGTGATGAAGAATCCCGAACCATGCTTCAGGGCTTATTCTATGGCCAACCATCCGGCCGAGGGAAACCGCATCATGCTCAACGTGCGTATCGCCACCCCGCCGTTCGATCGTAAGAAAGGTGGTTTCATGAACGTGAATCCGGGCATCTGCTCTTCGTATATCTATTCGCTCAAGCCAGGCGACAAGATAACCATTTCCGGACCTTACGGTGAATTTTTCGTGGAAGATACCCAGCGGGAAATGATGTTTATCGGAGGTGGGGCAGGTATGGCGCCCATGCGTTCGCAGATTTTCGACCAGTTCCTTACCAAACGCACCACACGCAAGGCTTCTTTCTGGTATGGCGGACGTTCGCGCAAGGAGTTGTTCTATATGGATGATTTTGAGAGCATCCAAAAGGAATTTTCCAATTTCGAATTCCACGTGGCTTTGAGCGAACCTCTCCCTGAAGACAATTGGACCGGCGACACCGGTTTCATCCATCAGGTGATTTTCAACAAATACCTCAAGAACCATCCCGAACCCGAAGAGATAGAGTACTATCTTTGCGGACCTAAGCCGATGACGGATGCGGTGGTGAGGATGCTTGAGGGGTTGGGGGTACCGGCGGAGATGATTCGTTACGACAACTTCGGTAATTAAAAGTGATGGGGCGGGCAATCTGCTTCGTCGGGCGTCTGCGGTTGTCTCGGTCACTTACCTTAGTAAGCTCCCTCGAAACCGCGAGACGCCCGTCTCGCATCTTACCCGTCCCATCA
>CAMWNM010000056.1 GCA_947175635.1 uncultured Bacteroidales bacterium
CGCCCATTTGCGGATGCCCATTGTCTGAGTGTGTTCTTTCATGATTCTGTTTTTTTTGTTTTTTGTTTCTCCGGCAAAAGTATCCCCGCCCGAATTCGCCTGCAAAAATTGTGTCCATTTTGGACATTATTTTTTTACTTCCCTCTTCTGCGCTCGACTTTTCGTATCTTTAGCTGACGCTGAAGATTCTCCGGTCTCGGCAGAAGCAAACCCGGGGTTTTCTTCTGCTCTCGACTTTTCGTATCTTTAGCTGACGTTGAAGATTCTCCGGTCTCGGCAGAAGCAAATCCTGGGTTTTCTTCTGCTCTCGACTTTTCGTATCTTTGAACGGTTAAAAAAAACAGCCATGGATTTATTTGAAAGAATCAACAACGATATCAAGGCGGCCATGCTGGCGCACGAAACAGTGAAACTGGCAGCTTTGCGCGGCGTGAAGAAAGAATTTCTGGAAGCCAAAACTTCCAAGAACGCCAACGGAGAGCTTACCGACGAAACGGCTGTCAAGATATTGCAGAAGATGGTGAAACAACGCAGGGAATCGGCCGCCATCTTTACCGAACAGAACCGCGCCGATTTGGCGGAAAACGAATTGGCCGAAGCTGCCTGCATCGAAGCTTACCTGCCCAAACAGATGAGCGCGGAAGAAATTGAAGCCGAATTGCGGAAAATCATTGAACAGACCGGCGCCAAAGACATGAAAGACATGGGCAAGGTGATGGGGACAGCTTCCAAAGCCATGGCCGGTAAAGCCGATGGCAAGGTGATTTCGGAATTGGTGAGGAAGTTGCTCGCGTAAACGGATATCGATGAAAAAAGGGTTGCAAACAGGCAACGTGCGGGTGGGGAACCTCTCCATTGGCGGGGATTCTCCGGTGGTGATACAGTCGATGACCAACACCGACACACTCGATACGGAGGCCACTGCGGCACAATGCCGCCGGCTCTTCGATGCCGGCTGTGAAATGGTGCGTATCACCGCACCGGGCATGAAAGAAGCCCGCAACCTTGAGAACATAAAGAACCGCTTGGTGCAGCAAGGCTATACGGGGCCGTTGGTCGCCGACGTGCATTTCCTTCCCGAAGCGGCCCTGTTCACCGCCGGTTTGGTGGAGAAGGTGCGGATTAATCCCGGCAACTACTGCGACCGTAGAACAGGCAAAACCGATTTCACCGCCGCCGAAAGGCTGGCTGAAAGAAACCGTATCCGCGAACGTATCCATCCTTTGTTGGAACGTTGCAAGGAAAACGGCACCGCGCTCCGCATCGGTGTGAATCAGGGTTCGATTTCCGAACGGATGACAGCGCTTTACGGAAACACGCCCGAAGCCTTGGTGGAAAGCGCGATGGAGTTTATCGGAATCTGCCGTTCCTTCGACTTTCATCAAATGGTTATCTCCATTAAGTCGAGCCGCGTGCAGACCATGGACAAGGCCGTACGGATGCTATCCGGAAGGATGCAGGAGGAAGATGCCGCTTACCCCCTGCATTTGGGCGTAACCGAAGCCGGCAACGGAGAGGATGCCCGCCTGATGTCTGCCATCGGTATCGGCAGCCTGCTTGCAGACGGTATCGGCAACACGATAAGGGTATCGCTCACCGAATCGCCCGAAAATGAAATTCCCGCCGCCAAGGCCATTCTCCGCGCGGTGGAACACTTACAGGCCTTGCCCGAAAAAGAACGGGACTGTTCCTGCCTGCGGCTGGAAGGAAAAGAAATTTCGGAGCAGCAGAAAGTTAACGCGGCCGTACATCTGGGCCGGCTTATGCTGCAAGGTAAGAAAGATGGCTTTGAAATAAAAGGCGAACAAAAGGAGGCCGAATGCAAAATTCTTTTAGACAATATCATGCAAGCGGCGGGAATCAAGTTTCACAAAACCCGTTTTATCGCCTGCCCTTCCTGCGGACGCACCAAATATGATATACAGAAAGCTTTGGCGCAAGTCAAGGCCCGTTTTCCCGATTATCCCAACCTCACGATTGCCGTAATGGGTTGCATTGTAAACGGCCCGGGAGAAATGGCCGATGCCGATTTCGGCTATATCGGCTGCGGAAACGGCAAAGTGAACCTTTACCGGAAAGGCAATCTGGCCAAAGCGGCCGTACCCGAGGCACAAGCTTTGGCGGAACTTGAAAAGTTGATTGCCGGATTATAGAAAACATTCCGGTTCTGCACGGCGGGTATAGACCTCTTCCAATTCGTGCCGATGATACAGATAGCCCGCATCCTCGTAATACCGGGCGTTTTCGGGGCAATTCTTGATACAGGCGCCGCATTTGATGCAGATACCCGAATATTCCCGCACGTTTCGGCCAACAATCGATCCCATGGGACAGATTTCCACACACCGCTTGCAACCGGTGCATCTTTCGTTCACCAATGGTTTTACCTTCCGTATATCCACGCTTTCTCCGTTTCGATCCCTTGGCTGATAATAACCTCTGTACGGGAAAGGCAAGCCCTTTACTTCAATCGGGGCTTCCGGCAGGCCCTCCGTGGCGAAAAATGCCATTTTCCGCGCCATCTGCGCAGCAAACGCATCCGCTTTCTCCATATCTTGCCCATCGGGACGGTGCGCCGCCAAAACACGCGAAAACGAATGTTCTCCCACAAAAGCCGCCGCCCCCACGGTACGGATGCCGGCCTTTTCCATCAGGTCCCGAAGTTCTATCAAGGCATCGTCGTAGGCGCGGTTGCCGTAAACCACCACCGGCACACCACACGAAAGCTTTCCTTGCATGGTCTCCAGATACTTCAGCAGCACATTGGGCACCCGTCCCGCATATACGGGCGTACCCAACACCACCACGTCTCCCTGTGCAAAAGAAAGCGGATGCAGACGAGCCGCAGGCAGTGTAAAATCCATTTCTTCATAGGCAAGCTCCATCTTTTGCGCCAACAGGGAAGCGATACGGCGCACCACCTTTCCGGTTGTGCCGGTGGCACTGAAATACACTGCCTTTACTGTTTTCATGCTTTCTTGAGTTTTACCACCCAGGCTTTCCGAGGCAAGTCCGACAAATCGATCCTGTAACGGTTATCCATTCTGAAACCGGCCACCCATACGATGTCCGCGCCTGAACAAAGCAGCCATACCTCGTCTTTTTCTCCTCTTCCCAGCCGAAGATCGGTAAAAAAGTCGCTGAGTTTCTTAAAACCGTGCATTCCCAAAGGAATGAAGCGGTCGCCCGCCTGCCAATGCCGCCAGACCAAAGGAAACTGCAACTTTTCATAGGCCAGATACACCGTATCTGCATCGGCATAAACTTCCTGCGGGGAAGTGATTTCCCGCAATCCTTCTTCATACACCGGAGCCTGAACCGAAACGGTCTGTCTCCGCATATCCTTTTCAAGAAAAAAACAACGCCAACCCTCGGCTTCCCGCAACAAAAAGGCGGTGCCATCTGTATTGAAAAAAAGTTTTCCCGCCTGGCCGTTTTGCGCATTATCCAGTATCTGTGCGCTCTGACGGCGGCTAAACCCGCGCCGGCGCAGATAAAGTTCCCAGAAAAGTTCCTGCTTGGGTAAAGCGGAGAGAGACCGCACCGGAATAAACTCCTCAGATTTCACCTCCAGATCCTTTCCTACAAGATTCTTCAACCAAACCGCTCCTTTTCCTTCTCCCCTCACTTTCCTCACCAACTGCTTTTCGGCCTCTGCATACCAATCGTCAAGCAGACTGTCGGCCAAGCGCAGGCTGGCCATGCTCTGAACAAGTTTTTCGGTAAATCCGGGCGAGCACCGCTCCAATACAGGCAGCACCGAATGCCGGATTTTATTGCGCAGATACACTTCCTCGTCATTGGTGCTGTCTTCCACAAAGTCCAAGGCCTGCCCGGCCGCATAACAAACAATTTCCTTACGGCGGGCAAACAGTAGGGGACGCAGATAACGGGCGTTTTCTCCGCCGCACGGCAACATGCCCCGCAGCCCCTTTACACCGCTGCCTCTGAAGAGGTTGATAAAGAAAGTCTCCGCATTGTCGTCGGCATGATGGGCCAATAAACAGGCATCGAACCCCTGGACACGCATCAGTTCCGAAAAATAGCCGTAGCGCAGTTCCCGCGCCGCCATTTCAATGGAGACACCATGTCGGGCGGCATAGGCACCGGTATCGAAAGATGTGGTAAATAGAGGTATACCGTAAGCAGACGCAAGCCTGCGCACGAAATCCTCGTCGCGCAGGGATTCTTCTCCTCTCAAATGGAAATTACAATGGGCGATGCCCAATTCCAAAGGGGGATTTTCCCGGGCGTAACGCACCGTCAGATGCAACAGCACCACCGAATCCACCCCTCCGCTAACGGCAAGGAGCAACTTCCCGCACCCGGCGAAAAGTCGCTCCTTTTCCACATATCCGTTAAAACGGTGCCACATAAGGAATGTGCTTACAGGGTACGTTTAATTTCAACCTGCTCGTACCCTTCAATGATGTCGCTTACCTTGATATCGTTGAAGTTCTTGATGTTCAAACCGCAATCCTGCCCTACCATCACCTCTTTCACATCGTCCTTGAAGCGGCGCAGCGAACCCAATTCGCCCGTATAAACCACAATACCGTCGCGGATGATGCGGATTTTGGTGTTCCGACCCAAGCGTCCGTCCAGGACGATACATCCCGCAATGGTACCCACCTTGCTGATCTTGAACACTTCCCGCACTTCGAGATTGGCCACGATCTTTTCCTGAATCACCGGCGAAAGCATGCCTTCGATAGCGTCTTTCAACTCGTTGATGGCATCGTAAATGATGGAATACAGACGGATATCGATCTGCTCGTTCTCGGCCAACTTACGGGCCGCCACAGACGGACGGACCTGGAAACCGATAATGATGGCTTCCGAAGCCGAGGCCAGCAAAACATCGCTTTCGGTAATCTGTCCCACAGACTTGTGGATTACGTTTACCTGAACTTCGGGAGTGGATAGCTTGAGCAAGGAATCCGAGAGGGCTTCCACCGAACCGTCCACATCGGCCTTCACAATCACGTTGAGTTCCTTGAAATCGCCGATAGCGATACGACGGCCTATTTCATCCAAAGTGATATGCTTTTGAGCCCGCAAACCTTGTTCACGTTGCAGTTGCACCCGTTTGTTGGCTATCTCCTTGGCCTCCTTCTCATCGGCCATCACATTAAACACATCTCCCGGCTGGGGCGCGCCGTTAAGCCCCAACAGCAAAAGAGGCTGCGAAGGGCCGGCTTCCTTCATCGGCTGGTTCCGTTCGTTATACATGGCTTTTACACGGCCAAACGTGGGGCCGGCCAGAATAAAGTCGCCGATACGTACCGTACCGTCCTGTACCAGAATCTTGGCCACATAACCGCGGCCTTTATCGAGGGATGATTCGATAACCGTACCTTTGCCCCTTCTTTCGGGACGGGCCTTGAGGTCGAGCATTTCAGCTTCCAGCAATACCTTTTCAAGCAAGGCCTCCACGCCAAGACCGGTCTTGGCCGAAATATCCTGACTTTGATATTTGCCGCCCCAATCTTCCACCAAAAGGTTCATTTCGGCCAGCTCGCCTTTGATTTTTTCGGCATCGGCGGCCGGTTTATCCACCTTGTTGATGGCAAACACAATGGGTACGCCGGCTGCCTGCGCATGGTTGATGGCTTCTACCGTCTGGGGCATCACCTTGTCGTCGGCCGCCACTACGATAATGGCGATATCGGTCATTCTCGCACCGCGGGCACGCATCGCCGTAAAGGCCTCGTGACCGGGTGTGTCGAGAAACGTTATCTTGCGGCCGTCTTCCAACTGCACTTCGTAAGCCCCGATATGCTGGGTGATACCGCCCGCCTCGCCGGCAATCACGTTGGTCTTGCGGATATAGTCGAGCAATGACGTTTTACCGTGGTCAACATGTCCCATCACGGTAACGATAGGCGTGCGCGCAACTTCTTCGCCCACTTCTTCCTCCTGACTGGTTTCCAGTTCCTGGATTACCTCGGCATCCACAAATTCCACCTTGAAGCCGTACTCTTCGGCCAACATAGAGATAGACTCGGCGCTCAAACGCTGATTGATGGATACAAACAGCCCCACCGACATACAAGTGGCGATAATCTGCGTAACCGGCACGTTCATCATCGTTGCCAATTCGTTTACCGTAACGAACTCGGTAACTTTCAGCACCTTTCTGTCTCTCATTTCCTGCTCCATCTCCGCCTCCATATGCTGACGCGCTTTCTGCCGCTTTTCGATATTGTGCTTGGAGGTTTTCGACTTCCCGGCCGGAGCAAGACGGGCCAAGGTTTCCTTTATCTGCTTTTCGATTTCCTGTTGGTCCATCACGGGCGCAGGTGCATTGCGCTGCCTGTCGTTCTTGCGGTTCTGGTTCTTACCCTGACGGGCGCCTCCCTGACCGCCTTCGTTGACGAACAGTTTCTTCAGGGCTTCACGTCCCGTTGTCTGGCCGCCGCCCGCACCTTGTTGGGGGCCGTCTTTCTTGATACGTTTACGACGTTTTTCCAGATTCCCGGGATTTTCTTTGGAAGAAGCCACCGGCTTGGGCTTACGCTCAAATTGCGTCAAGTCCACTTTCATACCGGTAAGTTTGGGGCCGTCTATCTTGATATATTCGGTCTTGATGAAATTGTCTTCCTTAGGAGCCTCCTCCACGGCCGGTTCCGGCATCGGTTCGGCAACAGGCTCGGCTCTCACCACCTTCACATGTTCTATCTTTTCCGGCTTCACCGCCTTGCCCTTGCGCGCCAGATCCAGTTCCTGCGCATTCATCGTGGAAAGGATCTTGGGACCGGCCACATAGCTTTTCAGCGGTTCTGCCGCCTCTGCATCCGCTTCCTTATCCTGCGGTTTTTCTATAGGCCGAGTTTCTTCCTCCACCTGTTCCGCCTCTTTTTCCTGCACCGGTTCCGATGCCACAGCCTCCGGTTCTTCGGGCCTGGCTTCCGGCTTTTCCTCGGGTTTCACCGCTTCCTCCGCAACCGGATCCTCCGGTTTTTCCGGCTCAGCCGGGGCCTCTTCCACCTCTTTCTTCTTTTTCTTTTCCGAAGTTTCCGCCGTTTCTTTAGCCTTCTTGGACGGCGTTGCCGCCTTTTCTTCCTTTTGGTCCTTTTCTTCCGAAACAGGTTTCTCTTCTTTCGCTTTCCTGGAGGTCTTCTTTACCGGTATCTCTCCCGCTATCTCGGACGTTTTAATTATCAACTCATTAGGCTCAACCGATTCCGATACTTCCTCAACCGCGGCCTTGGGCTTTTCCTGCAATTCGGCCGGGGCCTTCTTAGGTATAGACTCCAACTGCACGCCCTGTGCTTTTTCGGAAATCACCTTGTCCGACTGAAATTCTTTCAGTACAAGCATATACTGCTCGCCCGACAGTTTCGTATTGGGGTTTGAGTCCACTTCATGACCCTTCTTGCCCAAAAACTCAACTATCGTTCCTACCGAAACGTTCACTTCTTTGGCGGCCTTGGAAAGCCTTACCGATTTTGCTTCTTCTGCCATTAATTATTCTTCTGTATCAGTCTGCAAGTATCCGCTTGCAGTCGGGTGAAAAAACGCTTATTGAACCTCGGAACCTTAGTCTTCGAATTCCGCCTGAAGGATTCTTCTCACTTCCGCAATGGTTTCGTCTTCCAAATCCGTGCGGTGCGCCAACTCTTCGGGATCCATCGCCAATACGTCTTTAGCCGTATCGCAACCGATAGCCGTAAGCTGGTCAAGAATCCACTGTTCTATTTCATCGCTGAATTCCTGCAAGTCAACATCTTCTTCTTCAGAAGCGCCGCTTTCACGGAACACATCGATATCGTAGCCCGAAATACGGCCGGCCAGCTTGATATTGAAACCTCCCTTGCCGATGGCAAGCGACACTTGATCGGGTTTCATATATACCTCGGCCGTTTTTTCTTCTTCGTTTATCTTGATCGAGGAGATTTTTGCCGGACTCAGGGCGCGGGTTATCAACAGTTCGGGATTGTTGGTCCAATTGATCACATCGATGTTTTCATTTCTCAACTCACGCACGATCCCGTGGATACGGGAACCTTTCATCCCCACACAGGCACCTACGGGGTCGATGCGGTCATCGTAAGATTCCACCGCCACCTTGGCCCTTTCTCCCGGCTCGCGTTCAATGCGCTTGATGGTGATCAGCCCATCGAAAATCTCCGGAACCTCCTGTTCGAAAAGGCGCTCCAGAAAAACGGGAGAAGTACGCGAAAGCACGATGATGGGCGTATTGTTCTTCACATCCACTTTCAGCACCACCGCCCGCAACGTATCGCCTTTCCGGTAAAAGTCGGCGGGAATCTGTTCGCTCTTGGGCAACACCAGTTCAACACCGGCATCGTCCAGCAAAAGGATTTCCCGTTTCCACACCTGATACACCTCGCCGGTTATGATCTCGCCGATTCTTTCTTTGTAGCGCTTGTAGATAACGTTATGTTCATAATCCTGAATCTTGGAAACCAGATTCTGGCGGATAGCCAAAATCTCGCGCCGCCCGAAATCGCTGATATGAACCGCTTCCGACACCTCTTCCCCCACTTCGAAGTCGGATTCGATCTTCACGGCCTCCGAATAGGGAATTTCCAACACAGGGTCTTTCAATTCGCTGTCTTCCACAATCACCCGGTTACGCCAAATTTCCAGATCCCCTTTGTCGATATTCACAATGATATCTATATTGCTGTCCGTACCGTATTTCTTAATCAGCATAGCCCGGAACACATCCTCCAATATTCTCATCATCGTTTCACGGTCAATGCTTTTCAGATCCTTAAACTCGGAAAAGCTTTCTACCAAATTCAGATTTTCCATGGTTCTATCGTGTTATTTGAATGAAATTACAATTTTTGTTTCTTTGATTTCTGCGTATTTAAAAGTCCGGACTTTTTCTTCCGGAACGGTTTTGCTTTCTTTGGCGCGGGAAGTCTTTTTCGCTTTTTCCTTTATCGAAAAACCTTCTTCATCGGCCGATTCTATAGTACCTTTCAAGGTTTCGCCCCCGTTGGTGGTTACCTTTACTTCCCGGGCGATATTTTTCTGATACTGCCGGGCCACCCTCAACGGCTGGTCGAGGCCGGAAGAGGAAACGGTAAGCTCAAAATCTTCGGCCTCCCTGTCCATATGCTGTTCCATATAGCGGCTGACAGCCACACAACTATCGATGGCAACGCCTTTCATTCCATCAATATACACCTTGATTTCATTTTTGGGCGATACCGAAACGCTTACTTCAAACAACTCTGCCTCCGGCATCGTTTCCAATGCCTGCCGCAAAAGTTCCTGTATCTGTTTCTTGTTTATCATCTCTTTATCTCTGTGAGGTCTTGCCGTTACCGACAAAACCTGTCTGAACCGCAACAAAAAAGGGGCCTCAACCGCCCCTCCATCCTTGCTTCCCCTCTTTCCACTCCCTAAACCGACTGCAAAGATAACTAAAAACGGAACATATGCCAAATCTATCAACGTTTTCGTTAAGCCATGCGCAGAAGCCAAGCTCGCTTGGATTATGCCATGGCGAGAAAACGTCGGGCGAAGACCAACGTTTTCGTTAAGCCATGCGCAGAAGCCAAGCTTGCTTGGCTTATGCCATGGCGAGAAAACGTCGGGCGAAGACCAACGTTTTCGTTAAGCCATGC
>CAMWNM010000057.1 GCA_947175635.1 uncultured Bacteroidales bacterium
CGTCTCGGCAGAAGCAAGCCATGGCTTGCTTCTGCTCTCGACTTTTCGTATCTTTAACTGGCGTTGTAGATACTCCGTCTCGGCAGAAGCAAGCCATGGCTTGCTTCTGCTCTCGACTTTTCGTATCTTTGCGCCTTGTTTTTGAACGCTGACACAAACCTTCAACACAAACCTATCTCCTTTGATATGAGGGGAGAACCGACAAACAGACTTGCCCTGTTCGCATCCGGAAACGGAACGAACGTCCAACGGATCTGCACGTATTTCCGGGAAAACAAACATATCCGGCCGGAAGTGCTGTTTTGCAACCGTACGGATGCATTTGTGTTGCAACGCGCGCAGAAACTGGAACTTCCCTCGGTTTGTATAAACCGTCGGCAACTGGCAGACCCGGACTTTATGCGGCCCCTTCTGCGGCAATACGGAATCACCCATATCGTGCTGGCCGGTTTCCTCGCCCTTATCCCCGCCTATCTCACAACGGATTTTCCCGGCCGTATCCTCAACATACACCCTGCCCTCCTGCCTAAATTCGGCGGTAAGGGCATGTATGGAGAACACGTGCACAAGGCCGTGGTAAGCGCCGGAGAATCCAAAAGCGGCATTACCGTACATCTTGTGAACGAGGAATACGACCGGGGACGCATCCTCTTCCAGGCCGAATGCGAAATAAGCCCCGAGGATACCCCCGCAACCGTGGCCGAAATGATACACGCTTTGGAACAGACGCACTTTCCCCCCGTTATCGAACGCTGGGTCGAAGGCGGATTCTCCTTTCAATAAAAAAATAGACAAACCTACAAAATCATAAAACCGTGAACGACTCAACTACACTCATTTACGCCATTGTACTTTTGGCTGCGTTGGGATTGGTGCTGGCACTGATCCTTTACTTGGTGGCCCAAAAATTCAAGGTAGAAGAAGATCCCCGAATCGATCAGGTGGCCGATGCCTTGCCGGGAGCCAACTGCGGTGCCTGTGGAAAAGCCGGATGCCGCGATATGGCCGTGCAGATCGTCAAAGATCCTGCTTATACGGGATGCCCTGTCTGCAATGAAGAGAACGTGGCCCGTATCGCCGAAATACTGGGGCGTGTGCCGGAAAAGAAAGATCCCATGATTGCCGTCCTGCGTTGCAAAGGCGGCAAAATCAACACCGAAGGAAAGGTAAGATTCGAAGGATTGCCCAGTTGCAGTTATGCCAACAGCGTATTGACCACCGAAAGCGGTTGTCCGTTCGGCTGTATCGGTTTTGGCGACTGTACGGCCGTCTGCGCTTTCGATGCCCTGCATATCAATCCCCTGACGGGACTGCCCGAAACCGATCCCGATAAGTGTACCGCCTGCGGTGCCTGTACGAAGGCATGCCCGAGAGGCATACTCGAAATCAGGAAAAGAAGGGATGAAGAAGGCCGGGTATATGTGGGCTGCATGAACAAGCAGAAAGGGGTTTACTCCGCCAAGGTCTGCAAGGTTTCCTGCATCGGATGCGGCAAATGCGTGAAGACCTGTCCGCAAAACGCCATCACATTGGAAAACAACCTGGCTTACGTCAACGATGCCTTGTGCATTTCCTGCCAGGCCTGCGTGGAAGCCTGTCCCACCCACGCCATGACCATCATGCCTCTGGATAAGAAAAAGGCACCGGCCGCACCCGAAGCGACCGCCCAAACCATTTAACCCAAAAACTTGCCAAGCGATATGAAAACATTCAATATAGGCGGGGTTCACCCCCATGACAGCAAACTCAACGCAGACGCGCCTGTAAAGGAACTGCCCGTTCCCCAACAAGTGTGCGTGATGGTAAGCCAACATCTGGGCGCGCCTTCGCAACCGATTGTAAAAAAAGGCGACAAGGTGAAAGTCGGAACCGTTCTCACCTCCAACGAGGCCTTTCTGGGCGCGGTGGTCCACTCGCCCGTAAGCGGAACGGTAAACAAAATAGCCGATGTGGTGGATGCCTCCAACTACCCCAAGCCTGCCATCTTCATCGATGTGGAAGGCGATGAATGGGAAGATGACATCGACCGCACGCCCGATATCAAACGTGAAATCACACTCGACGCGCAGGAAATCATCCAGCGGGTAAAAGAAAAAGGTATCGTGGGAATGGGCGGCGCATGCTTCCCCACCCACGTGAAACTGATGCCCCCGAAAGATGCCAAAGCCGAGTTCCTGCTTCTCAACGGCGTGGAATGCGAGCCCTATCTTACCTGCGACTACCGCCTGATGCTGGACCATGCCGAAGAAATCATGATCGGTGCCACCATCCTCATGAAAGCCCTGGATGTGAAGCAGGCCATCGTGGGAATCGAAGCCAATAAGCCCAAGGCTATCGAACACATGAGCGAGATAGCCAAGAAGTATCCCGGCGTGAGCGTACAGGCCCTGAAGATGAAATATCCTCAAGGAGCCGAAAAACAACTTATCAAGGCCCTTACCGGCCGTGCGGTGCCTTCGGGCAAACTGCCCATCAATGTAGGATGCGTGGTGGATAACGTGGCCACCTGCTATGCCGTCTACCAAGCCGTACAGAAAAACATGCCGCTGATACAACGTATGGTAACCGTAACCGGTCCCTGCGTATCCGAACCCACCAATTTCCTGGCTCGTCTGGGCTCACCGGTGTCCGCTTTTCTGGATGCCGTGGGCGGCGTGCCGGAAAATACGGGAAAGGTGATTTCAGGGGGGCCTATGATGGGGAAGGCCATCATGAATACAGAAGTTTCATCGGTGAAAGGAATGTCGGGCATTCTGGTTTTGCCTGAAGAATCCGCCCACCGTTTGCCGCTCTATCCGTGTATCCGTTGCGGCAAATGTGTGGAAGCTTGTCCGATGGGGCTCGAACCTTATCTGATCGCCTCCACCACGATGGCCAAAGCTTTTGAACAGACCGAGAAAGCGAAAGTGATGGACTGCATCGAATGCGGTTGCTGCCAGTTTACCTGTCCGGCCAACCGTCCGTTGCTCGACTGTCTCAAATTAGGTAAAGCCACGGTAGGTAAAATCATCCGTGCAAGAAACGCAAAATAATCAAGAAACCGTTAAGAATCAAGCGATATGGCTGAAAATACAAAATGGATTATATCGGGCGCGCCGCATATACACGGCTCCGAATCCGTTAAAAAAATCATGTGGGGTGTGGTAATCGCGCTTATCCCCTCCTTTTTAGTAAGTGTTTACTTCTTCGGCTTGCAGGCCCTGGTGCTTACCTTAGTCACGGTGGCCGCCTGTCTGGTGTTCGAATTTCTCATCAACCGGTTCCTTTTTAAGAGAGCCTGCTGTCTGGGCGATGGTTCGGCCATGATCACGGGGCTTCTGCTAGCCCTCAACCTGCCGGCCAATCTGCCTTTGTGGATGGCTATCGTAGGCTCGCTCATCGCTATCGGCGTGGCCAAATGGGCATACGGCGGTTTGGGCAACAATCCTTTCAATCCCGCCTTGGTGGGCCGTGTGTTCCTGCTGATCTCCTTCCCTGTTGCCATGACATCCTGGCCCTGCGCCCGGGCACTCTTCGGCGGACATACCTTGACCGATGCCGTAACCGGCCCTACCCCTCTGGGTATCGCCAAGGAAGGTTTGAAAAACGGTACGGTTTCGGATCTCGCCGGTCAGTTGCCCTCCTATGCAGAGATGTTTTTCGGCAATATGGCCGGTTCCATGGGTGAAATTTCGGCTATCGCCATTTTGATAGGCGGTATCTACATGCTTTGCCGCAAGATCATAACCTGGCATATTCCGGTAACTTTCTTAGGTAGCGCTTTCATTTTTGCCGGCATCCTCTGGATGGCCAATCCCGAACAGTTCATGGATCCCGTTTTCCACCTGCTTACCGGCGGTATCATGCTGGGAGCGGTGTTCATGGCTACCGATATGGTTACCTCGCCCATGACGAACAAGGGTAAACTTATTTTCGGCGTAGGCTGCGGTGTTCTCACCATCCTGATCCGTACATTCGGAGCTTATCCCGAAGGGGTTTCCTTCGCCATTCTCATCATGAACGCTTTCGTTCCCCTTATTAACCGTTATGCAACGCCCAAACGCTTTGCCGTTGCCAAATAACATCCAGCCATGAAGAAAAAAGAATCGAGCTTAAAAAATATGTTGATCAGCCTGGCTATTGTAGCCGGTATTTCCGGAATATGCCTGGGCTTTGTGTATAACCTTACCAAGGAGAGAATAGCCGATGCGGCCAAGACAAAAACTGAAAACGCGCTGAAAGCGGTGCTTCCCTCTTTCGACCGGACCGAAAGACTGGAAACAGCCTCTCCCGGCGACAACAGTAAGAACGTTGAGTTCTACAAAGCCTATCAAGCAGATGAATTGGTGGGTATTGCAGTAAACAGTTATACCAAGGAAGGCTTCGGCGGACAGGTCGACATGATGGTGGGTATCTTGCCCGACGGTACGCTCAACAAGGTTTCTGTATTGAAAATGAGCGAGACCCCGGGGCTTGGCACTAAAATGAAAGACCCCTCCTTCTACGAACAATTCGAAGGCAAACATCCCGATACGTTCAGGATGACCGTTAAAAAAGACGGCGGCGATGTGGACGCCATCACTTCGGCCACCATCAGCTCCAGAGCCTATTGCGACGGTCTTGACCGTGCTTTCAAAGTATTCAACCATGTGGTTTCCAACAACTAAAAATTACGGACATGAGTGCTAAAATCAATCAATGGAAAAATTTCAGCAAAGGGATTCTGAAAGAAAACCCCGCGCTTGTTTTGATGTTGGGTATGTGCCCCACCCTGGCCGTAACCTCCTCTGCTTTCAACGGTTTGGG
The DNA here is from genome assembly GCA_947175635.1 of uncultured Bacteroidales bacterium. GTDB lineage: Bacteria > Bacteroidota > Bacteroidia > Bacteroidales > P3 > Pullibacteroides. The sequence continues at coordinate 4,786 of CAMWNM010000057.1, forward strand.
AATGGGGTTGGCCACCACTTTCGTTCTGGTGCTTTCCAACATGCTTATCTCGGCCATCAAGACTCAGGTGCCCGACAAAGTGCGTATCCCGTGCTTTATTGTGGTTATTGCGGCTTTTGTAACCGTGGTTGACCTGCTTATCCAAGGATTCCTGCCCTCCCTGGCCGAAAGTCTGGGCGTGTTCATCCCTCTTATCGTGGTGAACTGCATCGTGTTGGGACGTGCCGAAGCCTTCGCCTCCAAAAACGGTGTATTCTCCTCCCTTATCGACGGTTTGGGAATGGGCCTCGGTTTCACTTTCGCCCTTACGCTTCTGGGGATGCTCCGCGAAGCGCTGGGTGCCGGTTCTTTCTTCGGATGCAAATTCATCGACGGCGACGGAATCATCGTCTTTATCCTGGCCCCCGGTGCCTTTATCGTACTGGGCTTCCTGGTAGCCTTAATCCGCCACCTTTCGGCCAAGAAAAACTAATCGCTAACCTGTAAATAAAACGATCATGGAATATATTCTCTTAATCATAGGCGCGATATTGGTCAACAATATCGTTTTTGCGCAAACCCTCGGTATCTGCCCGTTTTTGGGTGTATCCGGCAAAATTTCCTCTTCGGTGGGAATGGGCGCGGCGGTAGTTTTCGTCATCACCTTGGCCACCTTGGTTACGTTTCTGCTGAATCAATATGTACTGGTGCCGCTCAGTCTGGGATTTCTCCAGACCATCGTGTATATCCTGGTAATCGCCGCCTTGGTGCAGATGGTGGAGATCATCCTTAAGAAAGTGAGCCCCTCTCTGTATTCGGCCTTAGGTATCTTTTTGCCGCTTATCACCACCAACTGCGCCGTATTGGGAGTTGCCCTGCTGGTAATCCAAAAGGAATTCACCCTGTTGCAGAGTCTGGTTTACGGCTTCTCCACGGCTATCGGGTTCGGACTTGCCCTGATCATCATGGCCGGTATCCGCGAGCAACTGGAACTGCAATCGGTACCCAAAGGCATGAAAGGTAGCCCCATCACCTTGGTTACCGCCGGCATTTTAGCCTTGGCTTTTATGGGATTTGCCAATTTAGTGTAATTTAGCCGCAGGATTGTTGGTATAAACCGATCTATACCGGGGGCAGTCTGAATAGTTTCTTATCCAACCGCCCCCCGGTGTTTTTTTTACGATATAACTATATGAAAACAGCAGTGGTTGCATTGGGTGGAAACGCCCTTTTGAGAAGCGGACAGAAAGGTTTGTTTACCGAACAGGTGCAGAACGTAACCGAAACCTGCCGCGCTTTGGTAGCCTTGATGAAAGAGGGCTATACCATCTGTATCGGCCATGGCAACGGGCCGCAGGTAGGCAACGTGATGTTGCAGCATGAAGCGGGAAATAAAACCTTTGGTTTGCCGGCCATGCCGATGGATTTCTGTGTGGCCGAAACGCAAGGTTCCATCGGATACCTGATCGAGATGTGCCTCTACAATGAATTGCATAAGGCCGGTATCGACAAATCGGTGATTACCCTTCTCACCCAGGTAAAGGTGGATAAGAACGATCCGGCTTTCCAGCGCCCTACCAAACCCGTAGGCCCCTATTACAGCAAGGAAGAAGCCGACCGCTACGCTCAGGCAACGGGCGCGGTGTTTAAGGAAGATCCCAAAGGAAACGGCTGGCGCAAAGTGGTGCCCTCTCCCGTGCCGATGGAAATAGATCATGTGGAAATCGTGAAAGAAGCGGTGGAGAAGGGCCATGTGGTGATTACGGTAGGTGGCGGCGGTATTCCCGTGGTAGAAGAGAACGGGAACTACAAAGGCATCGAAGCCGTTATCGACAAGGATTTGGCTTCCGCCCTCTTGGCCGCCCGCATCGGTGCCGACAGCCTCTTTATCCTTACCGACGTCCCCAATGTATGTATACGTTTCCGTCAGCCTGATGAAAAGCGATTGGAACGCATTACCGTGGCCGAAGCCAAAAAATATCTGGCCGAGGGGGAATTTGCCGAAGGTTCCATGGCCCCTAAGGTACGCGCGGCCATTTTCTTCCTCGAAAACGGCGGTAAGGAATGCATCATTACCGAAGCCAACAGTTTGGGTTCGGGCAACGCCGGCACACGCATCGTGGCCGAATAAAACCGAAAACGAAAAATCAACTTTATAAATTCAATATCATGGCTTTTAACTTGAAAAACCGGAGTTTCCTTAAACTCCTTGATTTCACTCCGAAAGAAATCCGTTACATGTTGGACTTGGCCGCTCAGCTGAAAGCAGCCAAATATGCCGGTACGGAAGAACAGAAACTGAAAGGTAAGAACATCGTGTTGCTGTTCGAGAAAGATTCCACCCGTACCCGTTGCTCTTTTGAAACGGCCGCCCACGACCAAGGCGCGCATGTTACCTATCTCGGACCTTCCGGCTCGCAGATGGGCAAGAAAGAATCGATGAAAGACACCGCCCGCGTGTTGGGCCGTATCTACGACGGTATCGAATACCGCGGCTTTGCCCAGACCACGGTGGAAACCTTGGCCGAATATGCCGGTGTACCGGTATGGAACGGTCTTACCAACGAATTTCACCCCACTCAGATCCTGGCCGACTTCCTGACGATGATGGAACATTGCGACAAGCCGTTGCACCAGATGAGCTTCGCTTACCTCGGAGACGCCCGCTACAACATGGGCAACTCGTTGATGGTAGGTGCGGCCAAGATGGGGATGGACTTCCGCGCCGTAGCGCCTAAAGCCTACTGGCCCGACAAGAAACTGGTGGCCGAATGCCAGAAAATCGCCGCGGAAACGGGTGCCAAGATCACCTTGACCGAAGACGTGAACGAAGGTGTGAAAGGCGTTGACTTCCTCTATACCGATGTATGGGTATCGATGGGCGAACCGATGGAAGCCTGGGGCAAGCGTATCAAAGACCTCAAGGGTTACCAAATCAATATGAAGGTAATCAAAGCCACCAAGAATCCCAATGTGAAATTCCTGCACTGCCTGCCGGCTTTCCACAATCTGGAAACCACGGTGGGACAGGAAGTGTTCGAGAAATACAAGATGAACGGCCTGGAAGTAACCGAAGATGTTTTCGAATCCAAATACAGCATCGTTTTCGATGAAGCCGAAAACCGTCTGCACACCATCAAGGCCGTTATGGTAGCTACCCTCGGATAGTTCTTACAAAAGACCTGTTTTTACACAGAAGTCGATTCCTTCGACAGAAAGAAACCCCGGAAGTCTGGCTAAAAACTTCCGGGGTTTTATTATACGGTGTCCTTTCGAGACATCCCTTTTCAGTAAGTTTTCAAACTGTAGTCCCGCGCACCGAAGATGGAACTGCCGATTCTGACAAGGGTACTGCCCTCTTCGATGGCCAGAAGGTAATCATCCGACATTCCCATCGAAATCTCCTTGAAATGCGGGCAGGATGCAAAATATCGGCCGCGCAGGTTCTCGAACGTCGCCCGTAGAGAAGCGAATTCCTGGCGTACCTGGTCTTTGTTTTCCGTAAATGACCCCATCCCCATCACCCCATCGATACGTACGTTTTCCATTCCTTGAAATTCCGG
>CAMWNM010000058.1 GCA_947175635.1 uncultured Bacteroidales bacterium
AGATAGATGATGCTTGACTCAAAAAAAATGTCATCAGCCTTTTGATCGGGGTGTTCCGGTACGAAGACAAACGCTTTGATGCCATCTGCTCAGGCGCGTGCCGGATCGGTTGAAACTGGATTCACCCAGAGGAGTGAAGAAATTATAAAAAATAAAAAATTCAAACTTCATGAAAAAGTTATCATCAATTGCAATTGCATTCCTTTTATGCGTGTGTGTTTGCTTTGCGCAGAAATCTCATACGCTGAAGACTCGTTGGATGGAAGACTACGATGAAATCTACTATTTCTACAACGAAAATAATCTTGTTGATTCCATATATCAACATCAGTTTCTGGACCAATGGTACGACACGTATGAACTCAACCAATACGACGATGAAGGAAATTGCGTACGGCATGACGTTTGGCAATTGGTGAAGGGCGAATGGAAGCATATCATATATTGCGAGTATGAATACAATGACAAGGGGCAGATAATTACCCGGGAAAATTTCAATAATTTCGAGGGCTCATGGTCGCAAGGGGGGAAAATGGAATTCCTTTACGATGATCAGGACAGGTTGGAAAAGGTAAATACCTATCTGTCGGACTTTATGAATCCGGGCGGCTTTGTCTTGTTTTCGTTTGAAGATTATATCTATGAAAATGATTTGCTTGTAAGCCGGAAGATGGAAATGAATCAGAATCTGTTCTTTGGAGAACCTGAATTCGCGCCTTCGTCTCGGATTACGTATGAATACAATGCTTCCGGTTGGTTGGTTGCCGAACAGAACTACGACTATGAGGCGAATACGGGAGAAGAGCAGTCTGCCGGCCGCGTGAAGTACGAATATGATGCCCATGGAAATATGACGGTGATGGACAGATATCTGGGCGGAGAGAATCCTGTATCACGCTCCATATATCATTACGATACCACTGTCTTGAAAGAAAATACGGTGTTCCCGTATCAGTATGAGGATGAGGAAAATGAATGGAGGAGGGTTATCGGCATTTCTCCCAATATCATCACAGAAATGGAAGAATGGCAGGTTCCCAATGAGGTAAATGAACTGATGCGTTTGGGTTCCTATATCTGGAGTTACGAAGTTGATGTACCGCCTGCCGGCAACCGTTTCTTGAATGAAAAACCTTCCTTACGTTGGAGATTGAGCGAAGGCGTATTGAAAATAGACGGTGTGGCAGAAGGCAGTCTTGTCCAGGTCTTTAATGTCGGCGGTCATTTGATCCGGCAAGAGAGATATACCGACAATGGGGTTGCTTTGGGCTATCTGCCTCAGGGTACGTATATAGCCAGAATAGACGGCCGTACATCGGTGAAGTTTGTTTATTTCAGGTAAACCTTTCGGCCGGATTTTCTTTGCTTTTGTTTGGAAGCGAGGCGGAAACGGGGGTGGGGCTGTGCTGTCCCGCCCCCGTTTTTTTTGCGGCGGCTTGTTACAAAACCGACCTTGCTTGGATTATGCCACGGCACCGGTTTCAGTGGCACTTATTCCAAGTTCAATGGGAAAATACCGTCTGATTAAGGCAGGATCAGTTTTCCCGCTACCGCTTTGCCGGCAGGTCGGGCAGAAAAGCGGCCACGATGCCGAGCAAAGGAAGCAGGGTGCTGACTTGAAAAACGAAGCGTATGCTGGTGGTTTCGGCCAGCCATCCGAAGAAGGCGGCGCCTATGCCGCCGAGGCCGAAAGAAAGTCCGAAGAAGAGTCCGGCCACCGTGCCGATATGTTGAGGTTTGAGTTCGGTGGCGAAGACAAGAATGGAAGAGAAAGCGGATGAAATCACGAGAGCGATCAGTATGGCCAGAATTAAAGTGAGTGTCAGTCCTGAGTAAGGCAGGAAGAGGGCAAAAGGTGCGGCCCCCAGAATAGAAGCCCAGATTACTTTTTTCCGTCCGATTTTATCGCCGATATAGCCACCTGCAATAATACCGATGGCCGAAGCGGCGAGAAAGGCGAATAGGCAAAGTTGGGCATCGCGAATGGACAACGAGAACTTATCGATGAGAAAGAACGTGAAATACGATGTCATACTGGCCAGATAAAACTGCTTGGAAAAGGTAAGCAGAATAAGGATCGCCATTGCTCGGCGCACTTGTTTGGCGGGAAAGGGTGATTGCAGCTTAAGCGTTCGTTCCATGGGGGAATCGAGCCGGGTGCGGAGTATTTTCTGATACCAGAATCCTACGCGGCTTACCACGCATAACCCGATAATCAGGGCGAGCGCAAACCATAAGACGGCACTGAGACCATGCGGCAATACGATAAGAGCGGCCAAGAGCGGTCCGATGGCGGAGCCGCTGTTTCCGCCCACTTGGAAGATGGATTGCGCGAGGCCTTTGCGGGCTCCGGCTGCCAATTGCGCTACGCGGGAAGATTCGGGATGGAAGATGGAAGATCCCATGCCGATGACAGCCACGGAGAGAATGATGAAAGGATAGGATTGTGCGGTGGACAGTAAAACAAGTCCGGTAAGGGAAACGATCATGCCGAAAGTGAGGGCGTAGGGTTGCGGATGATGGTCGGCATAACGGCCCACAAACGGCTGTAGAATGGATGAGGTAACTTGGAAAACAAAAGTGATGATGCCGATTTGGGTAAACGTGAGCGAAAATTCGGCCTTGAGAATCGGGTAGAGGGAAGGAATGACCGACTGCACGGCATCATTGAGCAGGTGAGCGATGCTGATGGCGATGAGAATGGAAAAGGTGGTGGCGGCCGTATTGCGGTTTGTGCTTTCCATTATGCGTGAACTTTCAATGTAAAACTACAGTCTGTTATATTCCGGCACGATGAAGTTTGTGCGTGACGGATATAAAAGGAAAAGCCCCGGATAATCATCCGAGGCTTGTGTGGGAGTTGAGGGATTCGAACCCCCGACCCTCTGCTTGTAAGGCAGACGCTCTGAACCAACTGAGCTAAACTCCCTTTCTCAGTTAAGAGGTTGCAAAGATACAACGATTTTTGAAAACTGCAAATATTTTTCAAAAAAAATATGTGCGGGGCGGAATGCGCCCATGTGTCGTTTTTTTTACTAAATTCGTTGGCTCGATTTTGAACGGAGGCGAGGATTGGCATGGAAAACGTCGGTTTCCAACTAAGGAGAAAAGGCGTTTAAATTAAGCCGAGTGCATAATCAAATCCGTTTGGATGTGCCGGAAGGTTCCGTCGGTTGAAATCCAACTATAACCTTTCGTATGGTGTAATTTAGTAGGAGAAACATTGTTATACTCAGTTTGGCAAACGATTGTGGAGGCTTTTATTGCAGGGATTACCCTGAGCCTCTTGTTGGGACCGGCTTTCTTTACCCTGTTGCAAACCAGCTTGGAAAGGGGCTTCCGCATGGCCATTTGGTTTGCTTTCGGTGTTTTCTTAAGCGATGCCTGCTTGGTTTCCATCTCATTTTTCGGTGCCTCCCGGCTTTTTGCCAATCCCACGGCCAGCAAAATCATCAGTTTGATAGGCGGCGCGATATTGATTCTCGTTGGTCTCTATACCTATCGTAAAAAGGTGATAATCATTCGGCCAAGTCTGCGCGAAAACAGCAAGTTGCCCGAAACCTCTTCTCCCGGTCCATATTTTCTGAAAGGCTTCTTCCTGAACATGGCCAATCCGGCCACTTGGCTTTTCTGGTTGGTATCGGTGGGTACGATTACGGCTCAATACACTACCGACAGCGGTGATGTGGTAGCTTACAGGGTATTGCTGTTCTTTTTGATAACCTTGGGTACCGTGTTTGCGATGGATGTATGCAAGTCTTTTATCGCCAATAAGATAAAGAATGCAATAAATGCTCGTACCGTGCGGATTGTAAACAAAGTGGTGGGCGCGTTGCTGGTATTGTTTGGATTGTACCTGCTTTTGGGCGGTTTGCTTCCGCTCAGCGTAGATAATGTTACCGGCCGTCTGATTACCGGCTGAGGAGAAGAAGGAACGTTGGATTACTCCGACGTTTTCTCGCCATGGCAAAATCCAAGCAAGCTTGGTTTCTGCGCTCGGCTTAACGAAAACGTTGGTCTTCGACCGACGTTTTCTCGCCTCGGCATAACCCAAGCAAGCTTGGCTTCTGCGCTCGGCTTATGTTAAACGTTGAAAAACATTAAACAATAGATAAGATGGAAAAAGTGAAATGCCTCATCATCGGATCCGGTCCTGCCGGATTCACCGCCGCCATTTATGCGGCTCGTGCCGACCTTAACCCCGTTCTGTATGAAGGAATGCAGCCCGGCGGCCAACTTACGATAACGACCGAGGTGGAAAACTTTCCCGGCTATCCCGAGGGCAGGAAAGGCCCTGAACTGATGCAGGATCTGCGTCAACAGGCCTTGCGTTTCAAGACGGATATACGTCCGGGCATGATTACCAAGGTCGATTTTTCTCAGCGTCCGTTTAAGGTTACGGCCGATGACGGCAAAGAAATCATCGCCAATACCGTAATTGTGGCCACCGGTGCCACGGCCAACTGGTTGGGTTTGGATTCGGAAAAGAAATACAACGGACAGGGAGTTTCGGCCTGTGCCACCTGCGACGGTTTCTTCTACAAGAACCAGGATGTGGCCGTGGTGGGCGGCGGTGATACGGCGTGCGAGGAAGCCTGCTATCTGGCCGGTCTTTGCAGCAAGGTTTATATGATTGTGCGCCGTGATGTGCTCAGGGCTTCCAAAGCCATGCAGGAACGTGTGCTGAACAATCCCAAGATCGAGGTACTCTGGCATCATGTAACCAAAGAAATCGTAGGCGATGAAGATGGCGTGAACGGTGCGATCCTTACCCATGTGAAAACAGGAGAGGAAAAGAAAATCGATGTTACCGGTTTCTTTGTGGCTATCGGCCACACGCCCAATACCGCGTTGGTAAAAGGCCAGCTTGAGTTGCACGAAACGGGCCATATCAAGACCAAGCCGGGCACCACGCAGACTTCGGTGGAAGGCGTTTTTGCCGCCGGTGATGTACAGGATTTGCATTTCCGTCAGGCTATCACCTCTGCCGGTACAGGCTGTATGGCGGCTATCGAAGCCGAACGCTTTTTGGCCGACCATAACGAAAAATAAGGGCGTGTCATGAAGAAATGTTTTGCCGTAGTGCTTTCCGGCTGCGGTGTGTACGACGGAAGCGAAATCGGAGAGGCCATGATGACCCTGTTGGCCTTGGATGAAGCCGGTTGCACCTATGCGTTGTTTGCCCCCGACAAACCGCAGGTGCATGCCATCAACCACCTCAAGGGAGAGCCGGAGAAGGAAACCCGCAATGTGCTTGCCGAGTCGGCCCGTATCGCACGGGGAAACATCCGGCCTTTGGCCGAATACAAGGCCGAGGCTTACGAGGGCTTGATCTTTCCGGGTGGTTTCGGCGCGGCCAAAAATCTCAGTACATTTGCTTTCGACGGGGCAGAAATGCGTGTGGATGCCGAAGTGGAACGCGCCGTGAACGAAACCCATGGGGCAGGTAAGCCGCTTGCGGCGATGTGTATCGCACCGGTGATTCTGGGCAGGCTTATAGCCGGAGTTCAGGTAACGGTGGGACACGACGAGGCCACCAACGAGGCTTTGCGCCGGATGGGGGCCGAGCCCAAGAACGTATTCGGCCCCGAAGTGGTTCACGATGAGAGAAACAAGGTGTTTACCACGCCTTGCTATATGTTGCCCGATGCCACAATATCCACAGTGGCGGCTTGCTGCCGGAACTTGGTGGCGGAAATGCTCAAATAGGCGTGTTCCGCTCAGGATATGGATGGCTCTGGCGTATATGAACCCTGCAACTCGTAGCGGTTGCCCGGCAACGACTTGATGATGCCGTTCATTTCCAATTGCAGTAAGACGGGAAGCATTTCGTGAACCGGCTTTCCGCTGCGCTCTTGCAGAAGGTCAACCGAAACGGGATTGGTTTTCTGCAAGACATCCAGCAAAATTTTTTGTTCAGGGGTAGGCATAAACCGTATGCCTGCCCCTTTTTCTTCGGATAATTGTGCGAACAGATTGCCTTGGTAGCGTTCGCTGTATCCTAATTCCCGGCGGATATCTTCGGCCGATTGCAGCAAAACGGCTTTCCCGGTACGGATCAGGAAATTGCAACCCTTTGACCACGTGTCGATATTACGCCCCGGCACGGCAAAGACCGTGCGCTGGTAGGAATCCGCTTCCCGTGCGGTGTGCATGGCACCTCCTTGCAGGGCCGATTCCACGATTACCGTAACTTGCGCCAATCCGGCAATGATACGGTTGCGGCGCGGAAAGAGGCCGGGCGTGGTGACGGTAAACAACGGCATTTCCGATAGGATGACGCCGCCTTGTTCCAGGATGCGGTCTGCCAAATTGCGGTTTTCTTTTGGATAGATATATTCCAGCCCGTGCGCCAATACCGCCCAGGTAGGGATATGGTTGGCAAGGCTGGCTTCGTGGGCGAAGGTGTCTATTCCCAAAGCGAGGCCGCTGATGGTGTGCACGTTGTCGTTTTTGAGGTGTTCCACGATGCGTTCGGTCTGTTCCTGTCCGTAAGAGGTGGCCCGCCTTGTGCCTGCAATGGCGATGCCGTGGGGCGTTCCTTGCAAAAGGTCTCCTTTGCAGTAGAGCACCACAGGGGCGTCTTCGCAGAATCGCAAAGCGTTGGGATATTCGGGATCCTCGCGGCAGAGAATGCGGATATGGTGTTCCTGTGTCAGTTTAAGCTGTTCTTCCGCCCGCCGGTATGCCACATCGGTTAGTTTTTGCAGATGGTCGGCAATCTCTTTGTTCAAGCCGGCTTGCCGGCAAGTATCGGCATCCGCTTTGAAAAATGCGGATGCCGAACCGAAATGATTCAGGATAGCGTTGGCGGTACGCGGGCCGATACCTTCAAGAAAAGAAAGGGTGAGATGGTCTAACATGGTATCACCTCCCGGTCTGCTTTCTTGACCCTTTTGACGGTATGTTTGATTTTTCCGATAAAGAAATTCAACTCCAAGGAAGATTCCTTTTCCGCCGTTTCCAAATCTGGCATTACGATATCGGATAACACATCTCCGAAATGTTGCATCTTGGTGGTTTGCAACTGAGGATCTGTTTCTTGATGAAAGTCCACCAACGCGTGTTTGAGGCTTCTTACCTTGGCGAAAGTTTCGATGATGGCGAAAGTAACGTCTAATGCGTTTTTACTTTTCAGTACCGTTGCGAGCATGTATAATCCTTTTTCAGTGAATACCTTAGGGGAAACGCGGCTCTTCATGGAGATATTTGCGGTCGAAAATTTCGACCGCAAATATCGTAATTCGCTGATAGAAAGAGAGAAAATGTAATCTTCAGGGAACTTGTCCGGATTGTTTCGTACCGCTTCGTTGATTCTTTTTGTTTCCACGCCATAAAGGCTGGCGATATCCGCATCGGTAACAACGGCTTTATCCCGGATAGTGATGATGCTGTTGTGCACTTGGGTCAACAGATCGGGACGGGCAACCGTAACGGGCGTTGCCCTTCTTGATTTTCTTTTGTTCTCTGCCATTTCTATACTATGTTTAGTGCGCCCAACATACCTTTACGGAAAAAGGAACTCTCCGTGAAAGTACATGCAAGGGTATCCTATTGAGACTTGTTTACAAATATGAATCCCTGTCGCAAAAATATCCACTGTAAAATATTAATC
>CAMWNM010000059.1 GCA_947175635.1 uncultured Bacteroidales bacterium
AACCTTTTCGATAAGCCATGCGCAGAAGCCAAGCTTGCTTGGATTATGCCATGGCTTATCGGTTCCGAGAAACTTTGCTAACTTTGCCGTGCTCATCGGAGGGTCGATAGTCGCAACTATTAGGCTGGATAAGATGTCGGGTGCGCCCGTTTCCTATCCAGCCTTTTTTGGCTTTTGAGCAAACCGAAACAGGCTTTATCATCATGAACAATGCAAACGTTGCCACGGGCTTGGACTATGCCAACGGGCGGATTCCGTATCTTTTTGGAAAGATATTCTTTCCAACTTTATTGGGATTGATATTCAATGCGCTGATTACCGTTATCGACGGGATTTTCGTTGGACAGGGGGTCGGGCCGGATGGCATTGCGGCTGTCAACATCATCGCCCCGTTGTACATGGTGGTTACGGGTATCGGGTTGATGTTCGGTATCGGTTCTTCGGTTGTATCCGGTATTGCCATGTCGCAGGGAGAAAACCGGAGGGCGAGTGTCAACATGACGCAGGCCATGATGATGTCGGGCCTCCTGGTGGCTTCATTGAGCCTGCTGCTGGTGTTCTTTCCGGAATCCGCGGCCCGTTTGCTGGGCAGTTCCGACCGCTTGCTGTCCCATACGTTGAATTATCTCGTCTGGCTTGTTCCCGGGATTTTCTTTCTGCTCTTCGAATCGATCGGCATGATGGTGATACGTCTGGACGGATCACCCAAATACGCGATGCTGTGCAATATTATTCCGGCCATTATCAATATCTTCCTCGACTGGTATTTTGTCTTTCCTTTGGGAATGGGCGTGAAAGGGGCGGCTATCGCAACATCGGCAAGTATCCTGGTGGGGGCGGTCATGGTGATGATCTATTTCCTCCGGTTTTCATACGTAATCCGGTTTTGCTGGGAATTACATGGCTTTCTTGCCAATACATGGCATCAGATACGGGTGGGTTCGTCCGCGTTCGTCACCGAAATAGCGATGTCTGTGATGATGTTTACGGGCAACAGTGTTTTCATGCGGTATTTCGGGGAAGAAGGCGTTGCCGCTTATAGTATAGCCTGCTACCTGTTCCCTTTGATATTCATGATGAGCACGGCCGTGGCCCAATCGTCGCAACCTATCATCAGTTTTAATTACGGTGCGGGAAATACCGGGAGAGTGCGCGCGGCATTCCGGGTAAGTTTCCTTACGGCTTTGATTTGCGGTATCATCACCACCGTATCGATAGGCCTTGGAGCACGGGGCATTGTGGCTATGTTTATCAACCCGGCCTGCGAGGCGGGTGTGCTGGCCTCGCGCGGATTGCCTGTTTTTGCGCTATGCACCGTATTCTTTTCCGTCAATATGGCTGTAATCGGTTTCTGTCAGAGTGTGGAGCAGGCGGCCAAAGCACTTGTATTGACATTACTTCGCGGTGTCATATACCTCGTTCCGCTTTTCTTCCTGGTGCCGGTTCTTATTCCCGGTTGGGGCGTATGGGCGGCCATTCCTTGTTCGGAAATTCTCACTTCCGTTACTATCGGGGTAGCGATCGTCATTTCAAGGTATCGCGGAAAAAAGCCTTATCGGCCGCACGGTAATCATGCGGCCGATATTTAGCGAGAGGGCATGAAGTTGGTAAAGGCGCCCCGTTCTTGCAGGGGGAGACCTTTTTCTTTTGCGGCGGCTTCGATGGCTTTCATCAGAAAAGCCATGTTTTTTCCGAGGTTGCGCATGGTCTGCAGGCCTTCCGAATCGGCTTCCACATCTTGCGCCGTGAAACCGTGCACTTCGTTCCAATACGTGCTGGAAACCACAGGCATGGCGCTGATGCCGAAATACTTGTTGAGTTCATCGAAGGCTGAGGTGGAGCCCGCGCGTCGGGAAGAAACCACGGCGGCACCTACTTTCATAGCCTTGTCGAACGCTCCGGCGGTGCTGTAAAACAGACGGTCGAGGAAAGCGAGCAACTGCCCGTTGGCACCGGCGTAATAGACCGGACTTCCGATAAGCAAGCCGTTGGCTTCGGCGAACTTGGGCGCTGTTTCGTTTACCAGGTCGTTGAATGCGCAACGACCGTGTTCATTGCAGAAATTACAGCCGACACAGCCGCGCACCGCGATATTCCCTACTTCCACGCGCTCCGTTTCCACCCCGTTTTCGTGCAGGGTGTTTTCCACTTCCCGAAGCGCGCGGTCGGTGCAACCGCTCAGATGCGGGCTTCCGTTGATGACGAGAACTTTCATTTTACGGTAAAGATTTTGCTTACAATCTGCCATTCCGAATCCACCTTGAGCAGGGTGAACATATCATTTCTTTATTGTGTTGGAATTCTGATTATAGGCTTTGGCCACGCATTTCCACTCGCCGTTGAGTTTGAGCAGAAGCAGGAAATCGGTGAAGTCGATGCGGCCGCCCCATTTTTCTTCCAATACGCGCACCACCGCCACCGTTTCTTCCACGGCCAGCACATCCACGCGCGCCTTGAAATCATTGCCGGCGCCCACGGTGTCCACATTGTGGTAGAATTGTTGAATGGAACCGTGTTCCAGAACCCCGTCGAGCATGCCGAACAACACGGCATCTTCGGTAAAGAGGGTCTTGGCATACGCGCTGTTGCCCTCGGCCACGCTTTTTACAAACTTCATCGCGGCTTGTTGAACCGCTTCGTATTCTTTGATTCCGTCTCTCATGGTGTTTGAGTTTTTTTGTTTTTGTGAGGGCAAAATTATCGGAGTATGGCGCGGAAAACAAGTACCGAAAAATTATTCATATACCGAAAATTTATTCGGTATACTGATTTTTAGGAGCATTGACTACCTTTGCGGAAACGTTTGTCTTCGACCGATATGGCTTACGAAAAAAAGATTCCCGTAGATCTCGATTGCCCTTTGCGGCTTACGATGAGCTTGATAGAATCCAAATGGAAATCGTGTATCCTCGATGAATTGCGCTCCGGGGAGGCGATGCGTCCCAGCGAGATACACAAATGCCTGCCGGAAGCTGCCCCGCGGGTACTCGATATCCAGCTCAAGGAAATGACCGAAGACGGCTTGGTTTCCAAAACCGTTTTCCCCGAACTTCCGCCGCGTTCGGAATACAAGATTACCGCCCTTGGCAAAACCCTCCTGCCCATTATCGACGCCATGCTGGCGTGGGGCACCGAGCATTACGACATTTTTGAGCGGAAGTACGGGAAACATAACGCTTGCTTGGCCCCCGCACTCGGCTAAATTTCAACTTCAGTTTTCATCAATGCACGATGACGATTATCCGTTTGAGGATGTTCAGTGCTGAGGTCAACCCGTCCATATCCGTGTGGATTTCGCCGTCACTGCCGTCGGGGCTGCTGTGTCCTGTCAATACGGCCTCAAAGATGTTGGTGTCCCCGGTTAAATTCACTTCCGCCCGATAAATCAAAGCGGGTTGCCCGCTCCCTTCTTTTCCTCCCGAGTATCCGGCATCTCCTTCCTTTGCGTTCTTGGGATAATATTCGTTGAAGTCTGTGGAATGATTAACCTCTATCTTGACAACAAAATGTTGCCGTTCGCTATTCTTCAGTTTCAGGTCGAAACTTTTGGTAGGGGTGGCGCCCGATATCCTGTCCGGGAGAGGATGGGCTTTGTCGGGTAGGTAAAGCCCGTCTTGATAGACCACGCCTCTCGAATGGCACCAATGGGGCAGGGCTTCTTTCCTTCGGTTTCCTTTTGCCATAAGCCAGCCTTGTGTCGCGATTTTGCGTGAAACATAAATCGTTGAAAGATAGTTTCCGGACAAGTCTTCCGTCCAAACGGCGATTTGAGGGGCGTTTTTTGTCTTGATGCCCCAAAACAGCGGGAAATCGTGCAGGTATGCGCTGCCTTGCTCGATACGGATTTGAAGGTCTCCTTGCTTGTATTCGAGGTCTTTGTTGCAGGAAACCAGTGCTCCGGTCAATGCCAAACTCATGAAAAGTAAAATAAGTGTTTTCATATTTGTATGTTTTAATGTGTTCCTGAGTTGTTACCGCTTGGGAACATTTTGGGCAAAAAATAAATCGGAACGTGCTTGGAGTAAGTCTTAATCCGAAAATACCTTGTCCACTAATTTTTCAACTTCCCGATACATTTTTTTCCAACCGCTTTTTTCTCCTATCTTGATGCCGTTATAGACGGGGCAGTAGTCGCCCAACATCGCCAGATAAGTAACGGAGGCTGTCACGAGGGAAGACATCGCGGCTATTTCCTGCTGTGGCCGCCCCGTGCGTTTGCAGACTTGCTTGATTAATGCCAGCCCGACTTTTTCCCGTTGCTCCCGCAGTTCCTTAACCATTTCATTGTTGCTCGAAAGTTCCCAGCGGTACAGTTTTCTTAATATGGGATCTTGCTGGAGGCGTTCCATGTGCCGGCGGAACATTTCCTTGACGGCAGGAACGATTTGTGCCGTATCGGAAAAATCAAAGGAGGAGGCGAGCCAAAAATCATGTTGGCGGATGTAGGCGGCAATCAATCCGTCTAAGGAACCGAAATAGCGGTATATAAGGATTTTGGAAACGCCGGCCTGGGCGGCGACGGCATTGACACCGAGGTTTTCGAATCCCTGTTCAGCGATCATTTCGCCTATTGTTTCCAACAGCCGTTTCTCGGTAGCTTCCCTGTCTCTTTCCATTCGATCAATAATGTTACCAATCGGGAACAAAATTACGGAATCGAAAGGGATTTTGCAAATATCACGCTTTGTGGTAGGGTTCGCCTTTGTGTATCGTGAAGGTGCGGTAGCGTTGTCCGCCCCTGGCAAAACCCTCCAGCCCGTTATCGACGCCATGCTGGCGTGGGGCACCGGGCATTACAACTTGAGGTTTCCACGCGCGAGGGGATAATTCCGTACCTTTGCAACCATGCAAACCTTTTTTCCGCAAGAAGAATTCATGCGCCGCGCCTTTTATCTGGCAAGGCTCGGCAAGGGAAGCGTAAGCCCCAACCCGATGGTGGGTTGTGTGGTGGTGTACAGGGATAAGGTGATAGGAGAGGGCTTTCACCATTGTTGTGGCCAGGCGCACGCTGAAGTCCACGCCATCGAAGCTGTGTTGCAGGGCAATGTGGTGGTGAACCGGCTGATGCGCGAAACGGGGTTGACACCCCGTGGGCTTTTGCAGGAAAGCACGCTTTATGTGAGCCTCGAACCCTGTTCCCACTATGGAAAAACGCCCCCTTGCGCCAATAAAATCATCGACAACCGTATTCCCCGTGTGGTGGTGAGTTGCGGCGACCCCAATCCGGCAGTGAACGGCAAAGGGGTGGCCATGTTGCGGGAAGCAGGCGTGGAGGTGATAGAACATTTCCTGGAAGAAGAAGGACGCCGGATGGGACGTCGTTTCTTTACCAACGTGGAGAAAAAAAGACCCTACGTCATTCTTAAATGGGCCAGGAGCGCCGACGGAAACATTGCCAGGAAAAAGGGCGAACCCACTCCGATTACAGGCTTGGTGGCCCAAACGCTCAATCACCGTTACCGTACCGAGGAAGACGCCATCATGGTAGGCACCGGTACGTTGTTGGCCGACAATTCCCGGTTGGATGCCCGCCGGTTTGACGGAAAGCAGCCGGTGCGTGTAAGCATGGACCTGCAGGGACGTTTGCTCGCATCTTTGCAATCTGATGCCCGCACATCCGTACATTTCTTTGACGGGCGTCTCCAATCCTTTCTTTTCGTTTCTTCCGGAATTTTGGAAGATTACATTTCTCTAATGACACAATCCGTCTGTGATTGGCAACGTGTTGACAAAGAATCGCCTGCTGTGCTCTTCAAACACATCCGTCATGCAACAGGCTTCAGGTTGATACCGGTTCCCGATACGCTTTCCGCCGACCGGCAGGTTCCGTTTTATCTGGAACAGCTGCATGAGGAGAGAATCGGTTCTTTGATCGTGGAAGGCGGCACTGAACTTTTACAATCATTTATCCGTTCCGGCCTCTGGGATGAGGCCCGTGTATTTGCTTCCCCGGAAACCTTGCCCGGCGGTTATCCGGAACCTCGGTTGCCCGAAGCGGTGAGGCGGGTGGAAGATAAGGTTCTGGACGGAGATATACTCCATATTTACCGCAATTCCGGCATCGGCTGATAAAAATCGCAGTGTCTGTCATGGCTAAAACACAAGAACCTTCCAGAAACCTATCCGAAAAAGAAGACACTTTCCGTACCCTCTCCGCCCCTTCGGAGGGCTTGTACAAGGAGAAAGGAAGCAAGTTTCTTGCCTTTGCCTATCCGGTTCAATCGGAGGAAGAGATAAGACGGCACATAGAGAGCCTTCGCAAAACCTATTACGATGCCCGCCACCATTGCTATGCCTATGTGCTGGGGGCCAAACAGGAAATATACCGGGTAAACGATGACGGCGAGCCTTCTTCAACGGCAGGCAAGCCTATTTACGGACAGATCCTTTCGTTCGGACTTACCGATGTGCTGATTGTGGTGGTGCGTTATTTCGGCGGAACCAAACTAGGTACGTCGGGTTTGATTACCGCTTACAAAACCGCTTCGGCAGAGGCCTTGGCCAAGGCCTCGATAGTGGAAAAAACCGTGATGCGGCATTACGCGTTGCAATTTCCGTATGAACAGATGAACCGCGTGATGCGTATCGTGAAAGAACTTCAATTACAGGTAACGGGACAGGAAGCCGATACAGAATGCCATATGAAGATAGCCGTGCGCCTGTCGGAAAGCGCTCGCTGCATGAAAAAATTTCAAGAGGAGAGGATTGCAATACAACAAATTGAT
>CAMWNM010000060.1 GCA_947175635.1 uncultured Bacteroidales bacterium
CGCCACCTCCTGCTCGGAAACCTGTTTGTCCTTAAGGAATTTCTCGAGCTTGATGATGTCTTCCTCGCAGTAAAAGGCGATGCACTTTCCTTCTCCGCCGTCACGGCCGGCACGGCCGGTTTCCTGATAATACCCTTCCAGACTTTTGGGCATATCGTAATGTATCACAAAACGCACGTCAGGTTTGTCAATGCCCATGCCGAAAGCTATCGTAGCCACAATCACATCCACTTCCTCCATCAGGAACTTGTCCTGGTTGGCCGTCCGTGTCTGCGCGTCCAGACCGGCATGATAGGGCAAGGCCCGGATACCGTTGGTACAAAGCACTTCTGCAAATTCCTCCACTTTCTTGCGGCTCAGACAGTATATGATACCCGATTTCTCGCTGTTGGCGCGGATAAAGCGCACGATATCCCTATCCACGTTTTTGGTTTTGGGACGAACCTCATAATAAAGGTTGGAACGGTTGAAGGAAGAGATGAACACGGCCGCATCCAACATGGCGAGGTTCTTCTGGATGTCTTTCTGCACCTTCGGGGTTGCCGTGGCGGTGAGCGCGATAATGGGCGCCTTCTGGCCTATTTGGTCGATTACCGGCTTCAACCGACGGTATTCGGGCCTGAAATCATGCCCCCACTCCGAGATGCAATGCGCCTCGTCAATGGCGTATAAGGAGATGGGGATGGTTTTGAAAAACTCTATGTTCTCTTCTTTGGTAAGTGTTTCGGGCGCTACGTAAAGCAACTTGGTTTTACCGCAGGAAAGATCATCTTTCACCTGCTTCATCTCAGCCTTTGTCAAGGAAGAGTTGAGATAATGGGCGATATCGGAGGCACTGCCGAAATTCCGTACGGCATCCACCTGATTTTTCATCAGAGCAATCAACGGCGACACGATAATAGCCGTGCCGGGCAGTATCAGAGCCGGCAATTGATAACACAAGGATTTTCCACCGCCCGTAGGCATAATCACAAATGTATCCTTTCCTTGCAGTACGTTTTGGATAATAGCCTCCTGGTTGCCTTTGAATCGGGAAAAACCGAATACACGCAACAATTCCTGATGAAGAAACTCACTGCTATACTCCATGATGACTCGGGTTGATAAAAATGTTTATTTTTGCTGTCTTTTCCTCTTAAAAGGATTCGGAGCAGGGCATCCTGCCTCCAACGGCAAATACCAAAGATACGAATTTGTTGGAAAATAAAAAACCGTCATGATACTGCGCACAGAAGATATCGTAAAAACCTATAGGCAACGCACGGTGGTCGATCATGTCTCCATCGAACTCAAACAAGGAGAGATTGTGGGGCTGCTCGGTCCCAACGGCGCAGGAAAGACCACTTCGTTCTACATCATGGTGGGGCTGATAAAAGCCCTCTCCGGAAAAGTGTTTCTGGATGATGTCGATATTACCAAACTGCCCATGTACAAACGGGCGCAGTTGGGAGTGGGGTATCTGGCCCAGGAATCTTCCGTCTTCAGGCAGATGAGCGTGGAAGACAACATCATGGCCATTCTGGAATTTATCGAGAAAGATCCGGAAGTAAGAAAAAGCAGGCTGGAGGAACTCTTGCAGGAATTCGGCATCGAACATATCCGGAAAACAAAGGGTATCAGCCTTTCGGGAGGAGAAAGGCGACGCACCGAAATTGCCCGTTCTCTGGCGGCCAATCCCAAATTCATCCTTTTGGATGAACCTTTCGCGGGCATCGACCCCTTGGCTGTGGAAGACATCAAGAAGATTGTACTTCAGCTCAAACAGAAAAATATCGGTATCCTGATTACCGACCACAACGCACAGGAAACACTTTCCATTACAGACCGTTCCTACCTGCTCTACAGTGGAAAAATCCTCAAGTCGGGCTCCTCGAAAGAATTGGCCGAAGATCCGGAAGTACGCGAGAAATATCTCGGAAAGCACTTTGAACTGAAAGAAATCAAGTAATCTTTCCGCCGCTTAACTTAAAAAGCCGGTGTACAGGCCTGCAACTGCAATCGCCTTTGTACACCGGCTTTTTCTCTATGTAAGGTAAAACGGTTTATTTACCCTGTATATAGGCATCGATGGCTTTGGCCGCCTTACGCGCCGCGCCCATGGCAAGGATAACCGTAGCCGCACCCGACACCACATCGCCGCCGGCAAACACGCCTTTGCGCGAAGTAACACCGTTTTCATCGGCCACCACACAGCCTTTTCGGTTGGTTTCCAATCCTCTTATCGAATGTGCCAGCATGGGATTAGGTACCGTGCCGAGCGACATCACCACCTCATCCACTTCGATATCGAATTCCGAACCTGGCTTTTCCACAGGGCTCCGACGGCCCGAAGCATCGGGTTCGCCCAATTCCATGCGGATGCAGCGGATAGCCTTTACCCAGCCTTTCTCATCGCCCAGAATCTCCACCGGATTGTTCAGTTCCATAAAATGGATGCCCTCTTCCTGAGCATGATGCACTTCTTCCTTGCGGGCCGGCATTTCGTTGATGGTTCGGCGGTAAACCACATATACGTCGGAACCCAGACGTTTGGCGGTACGGGCGGCATCCATCGCCACATTTCCCCCGCCTACCACAGCCACTCTCTTACCGATGAAAACGGGGGTGGCGTAATCGTCGCGATAGGCTTTCATCAGGTTGGAACGGGTCAAAAGCTCGTTGGCCGAAACCACACCGTTCAGATTTTCGCCCGGAATATTCATGAACTTGGGCAACCCGGCGCCAGAACCGATAAACACCGCATCGTATTTTTCCACATCCAACAGATGGTCAACCGTGTCGGTTTTACCGATAATCACGTCTGTTTCGAACTCCACACCCAATTTCTTGAGGTTCTCTATTTCCTTGGCCACAATAGCTTTGGGCAGACGGAACTCGGGAATACCGTAAACCAATACGCCGCCGGCCTTGTGCAAGGCTTCGAAAACACTCACCGAATAGCCCATCTTGGCCAGATCACCCGCACAGGTAAGCCCTGCCGGTCCGCTGCCGATAACGGCCACTTTCTTGCCGTTCAACGCCGGCTTTTCCGGTTCAGCACCCCCTTTTGCCCGGGTGTAATCGGCCACAAAACGTTCCAATTTACCGATAGCCACGGCCTCGAATTTCTTACCCATCACGCAAGAACCCTCGCATTGGGATTCCTGCGGACAAACACGGCCGCACACGGCAGGAAGCGCCGAGTCGATGGCAATCACACGGGCGGCTTCTTCAAAGTTGCGTTCAGCCACCTTGGCAATAAACTGCGGAATCTTGATCGATACCGGACAAGCTTCCATACAGGCAGGCTTTTTACATTGCAGACAACGGGAGGCTTCCAGAACAGCCTCGTCCTCATTGTAACCCAAGCAAACCTCTTCAAAATTACCGCTGCGGACCACGGGATCCTGCTCCCGCACCGGCACACGTTTTTTCTTATCGAAACCTTCCGGCACCGCCCCTTTCTCAAGGGCACGGCAGGCTGCAGATTCTTCTACGGCCGAAGCCAGATTGCAATGATGCTCCTCGGTGTTTCTGGCAATTTCATAGTGACGGTACATGCCTTGACGGCGCATGGCTTCATCGAAATCCACCTGATGGGCATCGAATTCGGGACCATCCACACAGGCAAAGCGGGTTTTTCCGCCCACCGTAACACGGCAGGCTCCGCACATGCCGGTTCCATCCACCATCAAAGTGTTCAAGCTTACAACGGTAGGAATGTTGTATTCTTTGGTGAGCACCGACACAAATTTCATCATGATCATGGGGCCGATACAGATCACCTGATCGTATTTCTTTCCCTGATTGTCGATAAGGTCTTTGATTAAGTCGGTTACCCTGCCGTGAAAACCCGCCGAACCATCGTCGGTGCAGAGGAACACATCCTTGGCCACGTCCCGCATTTCCTTTTCCAACACAAAAAGATTGGCCGAACGGGCACCCAGAATCACATCGCAGGCCACGCCGTTCTCATGCATCCATTTTACCTGCGGATACACGGGTGCGGCCGCAAAACCACCTGCCACAAAAAGGATATTGCGTTTTTTAACCTCGTTCAAGTCCTCTTCCATAAAGTCGGAGGGACGGCCCAACGGTCCCACCACGTCTTCGAAACATTCGCCCACTTCGAATCGCCCCAAATGCTTGGTGGAATCGCCCAACATCTGGAACACGATGCGGATGGTGCCGCGCTGAAGATCATAATCGCACACGGTAAGCGGAATACGCTCTCCTTTTTGATCGGGAATCACTATCAGAAACTGCCCCGGTTTGGCCGAGGCGGCAAGGCGGGGCGCATAAACCTGCATGCTGATGATTTCGGGGGCCAGGGTCTCCTTTTCCAGAATTTCGAATCGTTTTGTTGCCATCTTGTTTATTTTTTTCTGCGTTTGCCAGAAGTCTTGGGATTTTCGCGAGCCGATTCCACAGCCCTGCGCGCCCTCCGTCCGGCGGCGGAACTATTTTTTGCTTTACCGGGTTTGTCGTATTCCGATTTTTCAAAAGCCGAAAAATCATAGCCACGCTTTTTGCCGCGCGAAGGGGCGTCGAAAATGTCTTCTTCCGGCATCAACCTTTGCCAGGAAGAACGGCTTACCTTTCTGTCCGATCCTTCGGAACGGCGTTCTCCCGAAGCCCTTTCTCCCCTTCCCTTTCCGGAGCGGGAACGGCGGCTTTCGCCGGAGCCTTCTTCCCTTGCGGCACGGCTTCTTCCGGAAGAATTCTTCTCGCCCGCCGTGGCCGGTTCCGACACCAATTTGCGGTCGCCCCAGACGGTATGGTTCAATCCGTCGAGAATATCGTTCAGATAGCGGTTGTCGACTTCCACAAACGAACAGGTCTTGTAGATTTCGATACGTCCTATCTGGGCCTCCTTGGTGCCGATGCAATCGTTGATGATGCCCAGCATATTCTGCGGTTTGAGACCGTCCATATGCCCCAGATTCACAAAGATACGCGACAGACCGGCCGCCACGCCGCGTTGACCGCGGGCCGAGTCGCCACGGGACATCTTGTTCTTACGTTCCAGACTCAAATCTTCCACAGCGGGCGCATTGGCATAGTATTCCGAAAAACGGTTGAACTCGCGCCACACAAAGCGTTTGATGATTTCTTCCTTGCTGAGTCCCTCCAGTTTCTCATAGATGCCGGGGAGGTAGTTTTCGATAGGGCCGGCTCCTTCCCCCATATCGATCTGCATCATGCGGTTGATTTGGTAAAGAAGCTGCTTTTCGCAGATTTCCTCGCCTTGGGGAACGGGTTGCAGGATAAATTCTTTTTTAAGTACCCGCTGGATATCTTTCAGCCGCCCTTTTTCACGAGGGGTGATAATGGCGATGGAGATGCCGGTGGCCGAAGCGCGTCCGGTCCGGCCGCTACGGTGGATATACTGCTCGGTTTCATCGGGCAGGTTGTAGTTGAGCACATGGGTAAGGTTGGTGACGTCCAGACCACGGGCGGCCACATCGGTGGCGACCAAAAGCTGCAGATTCTTGAGGCGGAAACGGCTCATGGCATTGTCGCGCTGGGCCTGCGAGAGGTCGCCGTGCAGGGCATCGGCGTTGTAACCGTCTTTGATAAGCTGTTCGGCCACTTCCTGGGTTTCGCGGCGGGTGCGGCAAAAGATAATCGAGTAAATTTCGGGATAGAAGTCGATGATCCGCTTGAGCGCCAGATAACGGTCGCGGGAATTGACCATGTAGTAGTGATGGGTTACATTGGCCGAACCTTCATTGCGTGTACCCACGGTAATCTCTTCGGGCTCATGCATATAATGGTTGGCCAGCGAGCGGATTTCCTTGGGCATCGTGGCCGAAAAAAGCCAGGTGTTCTTTTCTTCGGGCGTTTCGGCCAGAATACCGTCCAATTCATCGCGGAAACCCATGTTGAGCATTTCATCGGCTTCGTCAAACACCACCGTCTTGAGATGGCTGAAATCGATTTTTCCCCGATGGATGATATCGAGCATACGGCCGGGGGTGGCCACCACAATCTTCACGCCCCGGGAAATTTCATCCAACTGGCGTTCTATGCTTGCTCCGCCATACACGGCACAGATACGCAGGTTTTTGATATTTTGGGCAAAGTTCTTGAGGTCTTTGGCTATCTGCATGCAAAGTTCCCGGGTGGGACTAAGCACAAGGGCCTCCACGCCTTTTTTTTCGGGATGGCACCTCTGCAAAAGCGGAAGGCCGAAAGCCGCTGTTTTTCCGGTTCCTGTTTGCGCCAGCGCCACCATATCGGTATCGGTGGTAAGAAGCACAGGCAAAACCTTCTCCTGCACAGGCATAGGTTGTGAAAATCCAAGTTTTTCGATAGCTGCGAGGATTTCCGGCCGCAGGTTGAAGTCTGAAAAAGTCATGAGTCTGATTTAAGCGTGTAAAGATATACATTTATCGGCACAAGGGGGAAATGCCAGGGATATAAGCTGTCCGGACCGGTTCTCATACAGTACCTTTAGCGGACAAAGATACCGTCCGTGAAGGTACATGATGCCGGCGATAGCTTTCGCTATGTGAAAAAGATGTAC
>CAMWNM010000061.1 GCA_947175635.1 uncultured Bacteroidales bacterium
ATAATAAAATTTATCATATCTTTGAATCACATTCCATTGAAAAAACAAACAACTTACTAACAGGAAGAGCGACCCGAAACACTCTTCTTAGAGAAAGGAGGACAAGAAAAAAGGACAACACAACGTTTTTTCACGGTGAAATCCCGTTCAATCCGAATCGGGCTTCCCGATTCGAAGCCATGCCCCGTATCCGAACATCAGACGCGGGGGTAGTACTAACCATTAATAATGTATGTTGACCAAAACAACCATTATGAAGCAGAAAAAATGAATACATGAAAAACACGAACAAAAAGAAACTCCCGACGCACAGCCATCCGGAAGAACCCGACAAAACAAACAGCCGAAAGGCAGACAGTGCCGACCACCCCTCCTTGAAGGAGCGCCGTTTGTTTGAAGAGAATCTGATCAGCTACGGCAAACGGTTATATGCCTACCTATACAACCGGTGCCGGGATGAAGACTTAAGCAAAGACATGATGCAAGAGACCCTGATTGCTGCACATGAACAGTTACTTAAAGGGCATTTCGACGAAAAAGGCCTTTCTTGGTTCTGGTTGCAGAAAGTAGCCCAAAACCGATTGTTGGACCACTACCGGACATGCTCCGTCCATCATGCGCTGAGACAGGCGAATCAAAACCGGATATGCGACAATCTGGGATGGACAAGAAACCCTTCTACGGAAGAACTCCGCATGACACGTGACAAAAACGAAAATATCTGGAATCCAGATAATCCAGAGCATATAAAATGCCGAATCGGACTTAATCTTGAGTTACTCCTAAAAAGCAATTTCCGCTTGTTGCGCATGTCGGATGCCGACCGCTGGTTGATCAAACAACGGCACATCCACGAAAAAACATTCAAAGAACTGAGCGCCATCATGGACAAACCTCTGTCAACGGTAACAAGCCACTATTATACGGTAATGAAAAAAGTGCAACGGCAGCTTCTATCGCTCGAATCCATAGGAATCTTTGACAAAAAATTGAAAAGAAAGGACCTGTATCTGCTGGAAAGATCGATGGGCACCAAATACAAAAGAAGGTGCCGCAGAAAACGCACGGAATAAAATGTACCTACAACCAAGGGGATACGGTTCGCAAACGGATCCCCTTGGTTGTACGGAAATCAATTCATGAAAACTTGTTGATAACTTATTACCGCCCGTTGGCAGAAGCCCGATAAAAGCCCCTATCTTTACACTCCGGTATGACAAGGATAAACAACAACCGGAAAACATTGATCTTTCAGACTGTAAAGCGTTTCAGATTTTCTTTCCTTTGGCGATTCCGTTTCGGGTCGCTTTTTTTTTGTCCGATGCCTGCCTCCCGATGTTTATTCACACTCCAACAATAGCGCATTATGAAAAACAAAAACCTCATCTCGATTACCGACTTCACCAAAGAAGAACAGCTGCATGTTCTGGACGTGGCCGAAGGTTTTGAACAGAATCCGCAACAGCGCATTCTCCAAGACAAGGTGGTAGCCACCTTGTTCTTTGAGCCCTCCACCCGTACCCGCCTGAGTTTCGAAAGCGCGGCCAATCGGCTCGGAGCCCGCATCATCGGATTTTCCGATGCTTCCAACAGCAGCGTAACCAAGGGCGAAACCCTCAAAGACACTATCTTGATGGTAAGCAACTACGCCGACCTCATCGTTATGCGGCATCCCAAGGAAGGAAGTTCGCGCTATGCTTCCCAAGTAGCCCACGTGCCGGTAATCAATGCCGGAGACGGCGCCAATCAGCACCCTACCCAATGCCTGCTCGACCTCTATTCGATCCGCAAGACCCAAGGCCGGCTGGACAATCTCAATATCGCCTTTGTGGGCGACCTTAAATACGGCCGCACCGTTCACTCCCTTACACAGGCACTCTGCAACTTCAACTGCACCTTCCACCTGGTTTCTCCCACTGAACTGAAGTTGCCCAGTTATGTGAAGCAGACCATCAAGGACCGCAATCTGGAGTACCGCCAATACACCGACCTCGCCGAAGTGATTCCCTTTGCCGATATCATCTACATGACCCGCGTGCAACGGGAAAGGTTCGCCGATCTGATGGAATACGAGCGCGTGAAAAACGCCTATATCCTCAACCAGGCCATGTTAAAAGGATGCAAGGACTCGATGAAGATTCTCCATCCCCTTCCCCGCGTCAACGAAATCGCCACCGATGTGGACGACACCCCCTACGCTTACTATTTCCAGCAAGCCAAAAACGGAGTGTATGTGCGTCAGGCGTTGATGGCGTTGATTTTGGGGGCGAAAGCCTAACCGTCAAAGCAAGTTCAATCATCATTCATCTTTAATCTTATATAACAATGGCCAAAACAGAATTAATCGTTTCCGCACTTGAAAACGGAACCGTTATCGATCATATCGCTTCCAACGAAGTTTTCCGGGTACTCCAGTTGCTCAATCTGGACAAAAGCCAAGACACGGTGTACATGGGTTCCAACTTAGACAGCAAGAAGCTGGGAAAAAAGGGCATCATCAAGGTATCCAACCGATTCTTCGCCCCTGAAGAAATCAATAAAATCGCGCTGGCAAGCCCAAACGCCACCATCATCGAAATCCGCAACTTTGAAGTGGTGAGCAAAACCAAGGTGGCATTGCCCGAAGAAATAAAGGGCATCGTGAAATGTATGAACCCCAATTGCATCACCAACCACGAGGTTATTGAAACGGCCTTTACCGTCGTGCCCCATTCAGAATCGGTAAAGCTTAAATGCCGTTTCTGCGAAAAATTCACCACCAAAGAAAACATGGCCTTCAAATAGAATTCCTTTCAAGGCAAAAACAAAAAGGGCGGTTCCATGGAACCGCCCTTTTTGCAACATATATGTCGTTTATGCCGGATCCGCTTTCTTTTTCGATGCGGCCTTTCCCGACTTGGCTCCCGTTTTGGATTTGGCTTTGGTGGTTCGGGTAGCGGTTGCCTTCTTTTTTTTCGGTATGCTTTCCGATGGTTTTTCCTCTACCGTTTCTTCGTTTGGTTCTTCAGACTTTTCTTTTACCGTCTCCTCCCGAAGAGAAACTTCAGAAACCGCGGCTGCCGGAGCTTCCGCCTCTGATTCGTCTTTCTGCTTATCCTTTTCCGAAAAAGAAACCGCATCCTTGTCCGGCAAGCGGGCCTCCGAGGGCGTTGAAATATCCTCCTGCAATACCTCCGTTGCGTTATCCGGTGCAGCCGGCGTCCAGTCAGGACGGGGTTCGGCCACCATAGGCATGGTTTCTATCTCCTGCGGAGCAGATACGATACTGCCCAGACTGGCCGTTATCGTAAACAATCCCGTGCCGGAACCCTGTGCAGAAGCCGCCTTGGAAACCGGTTCTTCATCGGGAAGCGGTTCACGATACCCTTTCTTGGCTTTTTTTTCCATGGCGGGAATCACCTTGTTCTTATAGGCGTTTTCGGAGGCAATCTGCTCGGCCGCCTTTATCGACTGATCCATTCCTTCTCCCCATACGGCATCATTCACGGTAGCCACCACTTTATAAAGCTTCTTACCCTTTTGGTTCAGCGTTCCCGTTACTTGGAAATGTATCTTGCAGCGTTCCCGCTGCCCCCAGTCTATCAACTTGCTCTTGTAATTCCAATCCCGTTTCTCTATCTCATCCATATCGATATGGATGCCGATGAGACGCCGCACGATGATTCTTTCGGTAAAACAATATCCTTTATCGAGAAACACCGCTCCCATCAAGGCCTCGAGCGCATTGCCGTCCACAGACTTGAAACCACCCGATTTGGCATCGATATTCAGCATTTCATGCAATCCCATTTTGGCCGCCACCTTGTTCAATGTATCCCGGCTTACCATTTTGGAACGCATCTCGGTCAGGAAACCTTCATCCTGATGGGGATAACGTTTGAAAAGATAATGGGCCACCGCGGTGCTGATAACAGAATCGCCCAGATATTCCAACCTTTCGTTGTTGCTTTTTAAGCCGCCCACCACATAGGAAGCCGACTTATGCCGAAAAGCCAGACGGTATAAAAAAATATTCCCGGGGTAAAACCCGAGAATATTTTTCACAGCCTTGTACATCTTTTTTTCTTTCGAAAAAAGAGCTACGACAAATCCAAACATACTCAACATTCTTATTCGGCGTACTTTCTGAAAGCCATGGAAACATTGTGCCCGCCAAAACCGAAAGTATTGCTCAAGGCGAAATCCACACGGCGTTTTTGCGGCGTTCCGAATGTATAGTTGATTTTGTTATCCAAATCGGGATCATCGGTAAAGTGGTTGATGGTGGGAGGAACGATGTCGTTCTTCACCGCCATGGCCGTGGCGATGGCCTCGATGGCACCGGCCGCGCCCAAAAGGTGACCAGTGCAGGACTTGGTGGAACTGATATTGATCTTATAGGCGTGTTCACCCAAGAAACGCTTGATGCCGAGCACTTCGGGAAGGTCTCCGGCAGGAGTGGATGTTCCGTGGGTATTGATATAGTCAACGTCTTCGGGTTTGGCATGGCTGTCTTCGAGTGCCAAGGCCATGGCGCGGGCCACACTCAGACCTTCCGGTTGCGGAGAGGTCATGTGATAGGCATCGGCCGTAAGACCGCTTCCCACGATTTCGGCGTAGATCTTGGCACCTCTGGCCTTGGCGTGCGCAAGGTCTTCCACCACCAGACCGCCCGCACCCTCGCCTAATACGAAACCGTCACGGTCTTTGTCGAACGGACGGGAGGCCGTTGCCGGATCATCGTTGCGGGTTGAAAGGGCGTGCATGGAGTTGAATCCGCCGATACCGGCGGGAGTAACGGCCGCTTCCGAACCACCGCATACAAAAGCGTCGGCCTTCCCCATGCGGATGTACATGTAGGCCTCGGCCAACGCATTGGCCGAAGAGGCACAAGCTGAAACAGTGGCGAAATTGGGCCCTCTGAACCCGTTCTTGATACTGATATGGCCGGCGGCGATATCGGCAATCATCTTGGGAATGAAGAAAGGATTGAAGCGCGGAGTTCCGTCGCCGGTAGCGAAGTCGCACACTTCATGGAAAAGGCTGATCAAGCCGCCGATACCGGAGGCCCAAATCACACCTACCCTATCTTTATCCAGACCGGCATAGTCAAGAATCCCCGAATCGGCAATCGCTTCATCGGAGGCCACCATACCGTACTGAGAATAAAAATCATGTTTACGCAATTCCTTGCGATCCATATATTGACTGATGTCGAAATTCTTCAACTCACAGGCAAACTGCGTTTTGAATTTGGAAGCATCAAAGCGGGTGATGGGTGCCGCACCGCTGGTTCCGGCCAAAAGCGCGTTCCAATAATCGTTGAGATTATTTCCAATCGGCGTGAGGGCGCCCATTCCTGTAATAACAACTCTTTTAAATTCCATAAGAACTGAAATAGGGTCGGGACAAAACTAAAACCGTATCCTGACGGCATGAATGCTTTTACCTTAAGAGTAAAAATCTTTTTTTGTTTTTCCTAAAGACCGAGGCCCGAAAAACCCGGCCGAAAAACCAACGAAAGGCGGAAACAACTACATTCGCATTGTTTTCCGCCTCTCTGAATCTTGTAACGTTGTAAAGAAAACAGACTATTTCTTGTTTTCTTCGATATACTTGATCGCGTCGCCGACGGTAGCAATCTTTTCAGCCTGATCGTCGGGAATGGAAATACCGAACTTCTTTTCGAATTCCATAATCAACTCTACAGTATCGAGTGAGTCTGCGCCCAAGTCATTGGTGAAGTTTGCTTCGGGAGTAACTTCTTTTTCGTCTACACCAAGCTTATCAACGATGATAGCTTTTACTTCACTTGCGATTTCTGACATGATTTCCTTAATTTTTTGGGTTAAACTGGGTGCAAAGAAACGGCATTTTTCGGACTTTTGCCAACCTGCCGGTTGCCGTTTTTCAACACCGCATGTTAATTTATTTCGTTTTTATTTAGTTTACAATACATTACAACATAACACCACACACGCCGTCAAGCAATCTCCCTATCCTTGCAAGTTTCCGCCCGTTTAATCCTGATTCCTCTTGTCTTTAGCTGGCGCTGAAGATACTCCGTCCCGACAGAAGCAAGCCTCGGTTTGCTTCCGCTCCCGACTTTTCGTACCTTTAACTGGCGTTGTAGATACTCCGTCTCGGCAGAAGCAAGCCATGGCTTGCTT
>CAMWNM010000062.1 GCA_947175635.1 uncultured Bacteroidales bacterium
GTTGGCACCGGTAAAGCAGGCATCCATGAAATAGGTTACGCTTTTGGCTTTTGAACCGGATAGGGTTTTATACATCTTACCCAAACTATAGCAAGAGGCAACATCGGTACCCTTGCCGTCGGTCGGTACCAGATAGGCATCCCCCGTCTTTTCATCCGGTATACCGTGACCGCAATAGTACACAATCGCTTTCGCATCATCGAAGATATCCATCGCCTGAACCATTTTGTTGACGCCACTTGAGACAATACCGGCCGAAGCATTTTTATAAAAGAATATCTGACGTTCAGGAACGCCCAAGGTCTTGATGCAATATTCCTTCACCGCTTCTCCATCATTGAGCGCGAACTGGACATCATCCACAAACTCATAATTTTCATTGGCGATAATGAGTACAAAAGTATTGGGACTTGTTTTGTCCGTAATGGGAACATTTATGTCAACATCGCTGTTGCGGGGCATTTGGGGCATTGCATCCGATACGGCGGTTTGATTCGGTTGATTTTGCTGCGCCAATACAACGCCGCCGCCTTCTATACGCATCGGTTCTTTATATTTATATGATTTTTTTAACTTCTCTCCTTTTTTGTCATCCAAAAATGTGGACTTTAATAAATCAAAATAGTAGGTTTTATTTGCTTCGACTTTGAACTTTCTGCCATTCACAATAGCAATGTCTCCTTCTTCCAACTCTATATAGGTATAATATTTGGGAGGCAAACCCGATTGATAATTAACGGTTCCATTACTTTTATACATATCGGCCGGCAATTCTTGTTTAAAGAGGTCGCATCCGTAATACCAAGGTGAAAAAACATAAAGTTTGCTTGTTTGGCTCATTCCACAATAAACGAATAGGCCAAGAATCAATGTTGAAATTATTTTTTTCATTGTTATTGAAATTTATCGTTTGTTTATTTTCTGATTTCTACAACTTTTTCTACCACATTCATTTCGGTATCCTTTATCCGGTTTTTCTGCAGCCATCTTTCAAAATCCGTTGTCGATAATTCCGGTAGGTAATCCCCCATATCCGTCAGCGGCATCGCAAACTGATTCCTGGAAAATACAAATACCAGGCGGTCGTATTCTATCGTTCTTTCCGTTGTCAGGATCGTCTCCTCCCGATAAGGATAAACAGGGTCTTCGGTAGACAGCAACATACGCGTCTCGTTGTTCTTTATCGCACGTGCCCTGCCGTCTTCGTTTTCATACGGCAACAGGCAATAGGCCTGCCGTACGTTATCATCCACCAGATATATCGACAGATATCCTTTCACCGGCGATTTGAACCGAACGGACAGGCGGTCATTGTTCCGGAACTTTTCGCTTTCCCGGCCATTGCACAGGATTTGAACCGACAGTTCGTAATCAACCTTCGTCTTTTCCCGGATTTTCCCCCAAACCTTAGCCCCTACCACCAGCATGCCGGATTCGTAGCCGATAGATACTTCCGGTTCTTTGGTGTCGGCAATCCATTCCCCCTTTACCTCCGTTCCCCCCATCGAATTAAACGCGGTTTCGGACGATTCCCCCGTTGTATTGACGGTAATCATATTGGTCTGGGAGACATCCGTTCCGAACGCTTTGGCGATGGCGTCCAGACGCGCCCTCTCTATCGCTGTCTGCCGAGCCTGTTCCAGCGTAATATTCTCCGGAGCATGATAGACATATTCGCCCCGGGCATTCACAACCTTCTGGCTGTAAGCGTCCAAAGAGAAAAGAATCAACGATATGAACAGCAGAATGCGCATAAAATCACATTAGAAGCCTAACAACGAATCCAATTGATCGACCAGCTTATCTGCTGTTTTCGACATTTCCTCCTTGATTCCTTTCTTGGCCGCCGCCAATGCCATTTCGGTATTATAGAAAAGTTGCAACCGAACTTCCTTGTTCTTGTTCGGTAGCTGTCGGTACATCTCTACCGCTATTATCGTTCTTCCGATACTTTGGGAGATGATGTTCTTCGCTCCCATCACTGAATTGGAAACTGAGGCCGCCTGCTCCGCTTCCATCTGATTGTTCGATACACGGCTTTCTATCAAAGCGGCTACCTCCGTCTGAATATTACCGGCCAAATCTATCTTGGCCAACGCATTGGCCTGCATCTTGGCCGCATCGTAATTTTCCCCTACCGTCTGTGCCTCCCCTCGGATATATTTCGGCATACCGGAATTCATATCAAATTCATATTGCATCGTGTAGGCGCGATCCAACTGACGCTCCAACGGCAATGCGCCCGGCGCGACCATCCATCCTTCTTTCGCCAAACATTTGGCGGCTTTTTTCGCATCTTTGGACACTTTCTCTTTCATTTGGTCTTTTGTAAAAGAAGCCATTGCCTTGCGTTCTTTGATAAACGCCTTATAATCGGCGGCAGTCTGTGCATCCCCGGCACATAATGCTGTTGCGCATAAAAGAATGGAAACTAAGATTCTTTTCATTATAGTGTTGTTTAGAATTTTATGAAAACATCGGCAAAGTTAATTCAATCGACAATAATATACAAACAACAAAGCGGGATTAAAAAAACAGTCGATAAAAAGTTATCAACATTTTTGCCTATAGGCTCAAGATGCTTCGTTTTGTAATGGCCAGCCAGAATATAAATGCGCCGCAACCTTGCCGTTGTTGTGATCTCGTTATAGGCCCGGCTGTCGCGTATGTATACTGCACGTTTTGTAAATGAGAAACAGTTTAGGTTTTTTCCGTACGGAGAAGGCTCTTGAAATTTCCGTCCGATCAGTAATTCACTCCGAACTGCCACAAAGGCACGGTATTCGATCATGCCGGCCCGTTCCAGAAAATCGGATATTCCGGCACATTGTTTTTGTTTGCCCCTGTTTTGGCGGCCAGATTTTCCATGTTGGATTTGTAGGGGTAAGTTGTGAAGGGACGGAAAGCATTACCGTTTGAATGAAACAGGCGTTCTGCGTAGAAAAACAGTTGAATATTCGTAAAGCGGATCAAGGTTCGTTTGCACCAAAGACACAGAAAATCCCTCATCATTGGAGTATAGAAATAGCGAAAAGCATCCCTCATTGAGGGATAATTTGCCTGTCGTGTAGCCCCTGTCCTTGAAGTGCTTCTATTTTTTTATTGATTTTAAAGGATATGGAGGGCTTGTCCATAAGATAAGACCTTTTCTTTTCCATATAATCCGAACCGTCTATCGCCGGTATGTCTTTGCCCTTGCCGCCGAAATCTTTATCTTCGCGAAAATATCTCCGGGATGGGAGGGGAAACGAAGACCCTGCCGGTGAGATCTTTTTAACCGCTATGAAAAAAACACTTTATACGCTTCTCTGCCTGTTGTTGCTGTGCGGTTCTTTGTGGCCGCAGAATGCGCGGCAGGGCAAGAAAAACGATTCCGAACAACCTGAATTCC
This sequence comes from uncultured Bacteroidales bacterium, assembly GCA_947175635.1. Taxonomy (GTDB): domain Bacteria; phylum Bacteroidota; class Bacteroidia; order Bacteroidales; family P3; genus Pullibacteroides. The sequence continues at coordinate 3,392 of CAMWNM010000062.1, forward strand.
CCCGCAACCATGCGGCCTTGGTGGAAAACAAGATGGGCGCGCTCCTGCAGATGATACGCTACGCCTACGTGGAAGATGTGGATATGGCACCCATTGTGGAGAAAGGCATTACCGGGATCCTCGAACAGCTCGATCCCCATTCGGCCTATATTCCGGCCAAAGATCTGGAACGCACCAATGAGCCTCTGGTGGGCAATTTCGACGGTATCGGCGTTTCTTTCCAGATTTATGAAGACAGCGTGGTGGTGATCGATGTCATTTCCGGCGGGCCGGCCGAAAAGGTGGGGATGCAGCCGGGCGACCGCATCGTTACCATCGACACCCTTCAGGCCACCGGCAAAAACGCCACCATCAATTTCGTGTTCACGCATTTGCGCGGTAAGAAAGGCACCAAGGTGGAAGTGGGTATAAAACGCAAAGGCAAGGAAGATCTTATACTCTTTGAGATCATCCGCGACAAGATACCCCTCCATAGCGTCGATACGTATTTTATGGTGGACAAGCGTATCGGTTATATCCGTCTTGACCGCTTTTCGCGTACCAGTGCCGAGGAAGTGGCCGCCGCATTGACCGATTTGAAGAAACAGGGCATGAGGAACCTTATCCTGGACCTGCGTGGCAACACGGGCGGCTATCTGGATATCGCCGTGGATCTGGCCGACCAGTTTCTGCCCAAAGACAGGCTGGTGGTGTATATGCAAGGCAAGGCGCAACCTCGGGAAGAATACCGTACCACCGGCAAAGGGCTTTTCACCGAGGGCAGGATGGTGGTGATGATTGACGAGAATTCGGCATCGGCCAGCGAAATTCTTTCGGGAACCTTGCAGGATTGGGACCGGGCCATCCTCGTGGGGCGGCGTTCTTTCGGCAAAGGGCTTGTGCAAAGGCCGTTCAACATGCCCGACAAGTCTAACGTGCGGCTCACCATAGCCCGTTACTATACGCCTTCGGGACGTTGCATCCAGAAGCCCTACAAAGACGGTATGGAGGCCTACTACAAAGATCTTATGAACCGTTACCGCCACGGAGAGATGGTGAATCCCGACTCGATTCACCTGCCCGATTCCCTGCGTTACCACACGGCCGGCAACCGCGTGGTGTACGGTGGGGGCGGCATCATGCCCGATGTGTTCGTACCGGCCGATACCCAGCGGGCCAGTGACTATTATATAGCCCTTCGGAGCAAGAATCTGCTCAATAAATTCGTGTTGGGCATTCTGGACGGGGAGCGGGAAAGTTATCTCAAGCGGTATCCTGAATTCAAGGCTTTTGACAAAGGTTTTGAGATAGATGATTCATTTATGGAGAAGTTCTATGCCTATGCCGGAGAAAAGGGTGTGCCCCATACCAATTTCAAGGCGGCCCAGGCACAGAAGTTCCTGCAGGATATGTTGAAGGAAATGCAGGCCGACAGCATGCTCTCGGAGGTGGGAACCTACGGGGAATACATGGAGAAGGTGCTGTGGGACGAGGCGAGGATGAAAGAATACCTGAGGCGGAAAGCAGTGCAGGAAGACGAGAACCAGCGTATGTATGCCGAAGCTTCCGATAAATTCCTTCGTGCGCAGATAAAGGCGCTCTTGGCCAGCAATCTCTACGGTGCCAAATATTACTATCAGGTAACCAAGGATGTGGATGAAGCCTTTCAACGGGCATTGCGGGTGATAGAAGACAAGGCCCTTTTTGAGAAAAACGGTATCCATGACTGATAGCGCGGCAGGGGAGATGTGGCAGGAACGTACCCGGCTTCTGTTGGGAGAGGCGGCTGTTGAACGGCTCCGGACGGCTTCGGTGCTGGTGGTGGGGC
>CAMWNM010000063.1 GCA_947175635.1 uncultured Bacteroidales bacterium
AATAAATAGTAAACCTATGCGTTTCGTTTCCCACTCCCGCCATTGCGCCGTAGCGGTTCTGCTTGCGGCCCTCTTGGGTGCCTGCTGTCCGAACAGGAATACGCAGCAAGCGTCTGTTATTGAAAAACAAGACATCGATGTTAAAGACGGTTTCCTTTCGCCCGAAGTACTTTGGGCCATGGGGCGTCTGGGTGAAGTTTGCCCCAGCCCCGACGGCAGTCTTATCGCCTATTCGGTGCGTTATTACAGCGTGGCCGAGAACAAGGGCAACACCGATCTCTATCTGTCGGATGCCGATGGCCGCAATGTACGCAGGATCACCCGTACAGCCGCTTCCGAGGGCAATGTCTGCTGGTTGAACGATCATGCGATCGCTTTCCTTTTTCCGAGCGAGAACGGACGGCAGATTTTCGGCATGGACCTCACTCCCGTGCTTGGCCTCAAGGCCGAAGACGGTACGGTAAACGATGCCTATGCCAAGCTGAAGGCCCGGCAGATTACCTTTATTCCCGGAGGTATGGAAGGATTTAAGTTCAGCCCCGATTTCAAGAAAATAGCTTTTATCCGCCAGGTGCAGGCAGAACCGGCCGTAAGAGACCGCTATCCCGATTTGGATAAATCGAGCGGTATGATTTTCAATGATTTGAATTATCGCCATTGGGATGAATGGGTTACCTCTATTCCCCATATTTTCGTGGCCTCCATCCTGAACGCCGACAAAAACGACCTGTCCCGACGTATCATACCTGTTCAGACCGACGTCCCGGTGGATATTCTGGAGGGGGAACCCTATGAGGCACCGGTAAAGCCTTTCGGCGGCATCGAACAATACGACTGGAGTGCCGACGGCCGTTTCCTCGCCTATACATCCCGTAAACTTACCGGTAAGGCCTATGCCCTTTCCACCAATACCGACATTTACCTCTACAGCTTTGAAACGGGCAAAACGGCTAATGTAACCGAAGGTATGATGGGGTATGATGTGAATCCCGTTTTCAGTCCCGACGGCAACTATCTGGCTTGGGAAAGCATGGAAAGAGACGGCTACGAATCCGACAAGAGCCGCTTGATATTGCTTAACCTGCATACGGCCCAAAAAACCGATGCCACCTATTATTTCGATCAGAATGCCAATGGTTTGCAGTGGAGCAAAGACAGCAAGACATTGTACTTTGTCAGCAACCGGCAGGCACTTTCTCAGATCTATGCCTTGGATGTGCGCAATAGCGAAAGCACGGCCCGTGCGGCCGAAAAAATCAGCGGACAGGGATCGCTGAAACCGGGTACGCCCGAGGCTATCGAATGCCTTACGGCAGGCGTTCACGATTATTCGGCCGTTTATCCGTTGGCCGATGATAAGTTGGTGGGGGTACGGATGTCGATGTCCCATCCGGACGAAATGTATGTGGTGGATTTGGCTAAGGAAGATGCCGAAGGTATCCATGCCCAAACGCAAATCAGCTTTATCAACCGTTCCATTCTGGAACAGGTGGAGATGGGCCGGGTGGAAAAACGTATGGTAAAGACAACAGACGGCAAACAGATGCTTGTCTGGGTGGTTTATCCGCCCCATTTCGATCCGGCGAGGAAATACCCCGCCCTGCTTTACTGCCAAGGCGGTCCGCAAAGTACGGTAAGCCAGTTCTGGAGCTATCGCTGGAATTTGCAGATTATGGCGGCCAACGACTATATCGTTGTGGCCCCCAACCGCCGCGGTCTGCCCGGCTTCGGCATGGAATGGCTGGAGCAGATCAGCGGTGATTACGGCGGACAAAACATGAAAGATTACCTCTCCGCCATCGACGATCTTTGCAAGGAACCTTACGTGGACAAAGACCGCTTGGGTTGCGTAGGCGCCAGTTACGGAGCCTTCTCGGTGTATTGGCTGGCCGGGCATCACCAAAAGCGGTTCAAGGGTTTCATCGCTCACGACGGTATGTTCAATCTCGAACAGCAGTATGCCGAAACAGAGGAGCTTTGGTTCACCAACTGGGATTTGGGCGGTGCTTTCTGGGAAAAAGACAACAAGACGGCGCAGCGCAGTTACGCCAATTCCCCCCATCGATTTGTGGATAAATGGGATGCCCCTATTTTCGTGATTCACGGGGAATTGGATTACCGTATCCTGGCTTCCCAGGGTATGGCGGCGTTCAATGCGGCCGTGATGCGCGGTATCCCGGCCGAACTGCTTATCTTCCCCGATGAAAACCATTGGGTGCTCCAGCCGCAGAACGGGGTGCTTTGGCAACGCCGTTTCTTCCGTTTTCTGGATAAATATGTAAAAGGTCTTTCGGCCGAAGAACTGGAAGACAAGTATTACGGTGAACAGCCTTTTTCGATGAAAGACCCGTTTTCGCCGAATACCGTTGCCGCACCGCTTGCCGCAGGCGGAGCCCAGGAAGAGAATACGGAAAAACAGGTTTCCCAATAACCCCAATAAATTTTCAAGATGAGAACTTCCGCCAACCGCAATCCCCGCAAAGCCCGTTTCTGGCTTGCGGGGATATTTGTATTGCTGGTGTCTGCCGGGCATGCCCAGCCCGACGACTCCTATAATTTCAATCCCGGTCGCCCCGGGTTTTCGTACGGCAGCACGCCCTTGATCCGCCATACGATTTCGGCCGAGGCTTTTGTGTGCGAGACATGGGTCCCCGGGTTCGGCAGTTTGCTTACCAATCGCTATATGTTCCGCTACAGTCCCTTGGATCGTCTGGAATTAGGGGTGGGTGTCGGGTTGGGCACCTTATTAGACACCGAAGGGTCGTACGGGGTTTTTCTGTCGCCTGTTTCGGTGATGGCGAAAATAAACCTGATAGAAAAGACCGGCAATCTGCCCGGACTGGCTTTTATCGGGGAACTGGGCCTGCCGGGAGGGGATATAGCCGATGCCTCGCCAGGTGTAACGCCCAGCGCGATATTGGCATTGGATCACAATTACAGGCGCTGGGGATTCTTCTACAATGTGGGGGCGGCTTGGGACGCGGCGGAAGGCACGATATCCCTTTTCTATTCTTTTATGGCCAGTGTGCAGGTTGATAAGAAAGGACGCTGGAGTCTGTATGGGGAATTGGTGGGCAAAAACGGATGGTGCACCTCCACCTGGTCGGATGATCCGTATGCGTATGATTATGGAAGTGTTTGCCTGCGCCTTGGCGGAGACGTATTCATCACCCGGAATCTCAAGATGGATTTTTCGGTGGCCTCGTCTTTTGACTTCGCGCTTCAGGGGGAAATCGGTTTTTCTTACGGCATCCCGCTCAAACGGAGAGCCAGACCTAAAGAATGAACACGGGATTTTTTCATCATCAAATCATTACGGGGCCTATCAGGAGCCGTCGCCTGGGACTTTCCCTAGGGGTGAACCTGTTGCCTGTATCCCATAAGATATGCAATTACGATTGTCTGTATTGCGAATGCGGTTGGAATACGGTAAACACGGCCGAAACCGATGCACTGCCTACGGTAAAGGATATTGCGGAGGCTTTGTCGGCGAAACTGCAAATCCTTAAGGAAGAAAATGTTAAGCCGGAATCCGTTACTTTTTCAGGGAATGGCGAACCTACGCTTCATCCCGATTTCAAGGCCGTGGTAAGCGAAGTGAGAAGGATCGTGGAAACCGTATATCCCGATGCTCCGCCTGCCCTCACGGTGCTTTCCAATGCCACCCGGATCGGTCGGGATGACGTGAGGGATGCGCTGGGGCTGTGTACCCGCATCGTGTTGAAATTGGATGCCGGAACCCCGGACACCTATGCCCGTATCAACCGTCTGCAAACCGGTTTCCGTCTGGGCGCATATGAGGAAAGGCTGCGACCTGAAACGTTCTATGAAAGCCTGTTGGCGCAACTGCGGGCTTTTCCCTACCCTTTTATCGTGCAGACTCTGCTTTTCCGGGGAGAATACGAGGGGCGGATGCTCGACAATACCGATGGTGCCGAATGGGAGGCCTATAAACGGCGGCTTGCCGCCATCCGGCCCTATGGTATCATGCTGTATGGATTGGACAGGGAAACGCCGGCCCGTAAACTTCAAAAACTCTCAAAGCCGGAATTGGAAGCCAGGGCGGAAGCGCTCCGGATGGCCGGTTTCAAGAATGTACAGGCGTATTTTTAATGAGCTTTAAGATAGGATTCATGAAGATAACCGAATACCCGATAGAAGTTTATAAGGACTTTGAAAAAGCCGTGGGCGGGGATGTGCGTTATTTCGGGAAACTGATGAAAGACGGGTTTGTGGAATGGGCCGCTTTCTCCAATGGTATATTGGGAGACGAGGAAGCTATCATGTGGTTGCTACGCAACGGATTTCCTGAAATGGGGGTATTGGCCAACGGCATGAACGATGAACCGGCGGCCATGTCCTGGTTGCGTCGTTATCCTTCTCCCCTGCTCTATTGTTTCTGTCAGGCAACTAAAAAAGAAAAAAAGGCCATGGCGTATCTGGAACAACACGGGCATTTTCAATTGTTGATAATAGCCGAGGCAATCCGCAAGGCGATGCTGCAGCGTATCAAACGGGAAACTTTCTGGTATAGGATAGATTGGTAGGAACAGAGAGGGGGACAAAAAAGAAAGGCCGCATATCTGTGCGGCCTTTCTTTTTTGCATTCTCAAGGAATGTGCCATGCAGGTTACTCGGCAACCGGCACTTCAGCGGCGGGAGCGGCGGCTTCCGGGCGGGGCAAGGCTTCTTTTACGATAATGGTACGGCCTTCCCATTCGGCACCGTCCAAAGCGGCGATAGCCTTTCTGGCTTCTTCTTCATTGGCCATTTCCACGAAGCCGAAGCCTTTGGAACGACGGGTGCCGCGTTCGGTGATGATTCTAGCCGTGGTAACTTCGCCATATTCGGCAAAGATTTCTTTGAGATTTTCGCTACGAACCTTATAGTTCAAATTAGCAACAAAAATGTTCATACAAAAAAGTAATTATAAAGTTGTAGTCTTTTGTTT
>CAMWNM010000064.1 GCA_947175635.1 uncultured Bacteroidales bacterium
TATACAAATAGGGAAGGGCCCTCGGACAAGCCCGAGGGCCCTTCCCATATTAAAATAACGCGAACTCCTACATCACCCCGTCAATCACCGAGTCATCCACCAAATTCGGCAAGGTAACCCTCAATTCGGGATAGGCTTCCATGGCGCGTTTGATGGCGAACATCGCGCCTTCGTTGCGGGCCCAGGAGCGGCGGGAAATGCCGTTGTTCACGTCCCAGAAGAGCATGCTGCGCAGGCGACGGTCGGCATCGGCGCTGCCGTCGAGCACCATTCCGAAACCGCCGTTCATCACTTCGCCCCAGCCCACGCCGCCGCCGTTGTGGATACTTACCCAGGTGGCGCCGCGGAAAGAGTCACCGATAACGTTCTGCACCGCCATATCGGCGCAGAAAGCCGAGCCGTCGTAGATATTGGAGGTTTCGCGGTAGGGCGAGTCCGTACCCGACACATCGTGATGATCGCGACCCAACACCACCGGCGCGCTCAAACGACCGTCGGCAATCGCTTTGTTGAAAGCCGCCGCAATCCGCGTGCGTCCTTCGGCATCCGCATAGAGGATACGCGCCTGCGAACCCACCACCAATTTATTGGACTTGGCACCCTTGATCCACGTGATGTTGTCGTGCATCTGCTGCTGGATTTCCTCCGGCGATTCCTTGGCGAGATTTTCCAAGACCTCCATGGCCAAGTGGTCGGTAACATCCAGATCTTCCGGCTTGCCCGAGGTGCAGACCCAGCGGAACGGACCGAAGCCGTAATCGAAGCACATCGGCCCCATGATGTCCTGCACGTAGGAAGGATACTTAAACGTACCGTCGGGATTCATCACATCCGCGCCGGCATGGCTGCTTTCGAGCAGGAAGGCGTTTCCGTAGTCGAAGAAATACATGCCCTTGGCCGCCAAAGCGTTGATAGCCGCCACCTGACGACGCAGCGAAGCATAGACCTGTTCCTTGAACTTTTCGGGTTCCTCGCTCATCATGCGGTTGCTTTCTTCGAGCGAAAGCCCCACCGGATAATAGCCGCCCGCAAAAGGATTGTGCAGCGAGCTTTGGTCGGAGCCCAAATCCACCTGAATGTCGTGCTTTACGATATATTCCCACATATCCACCGCATTGCCCAGATAGGCGAAGGAACGCGCCACCTTTTCCTCGCGCGCCTTCTTGACGCAGGCAAACAGTTCGTCGAGGTCTTCGTGGATTTCATCCACCCAGCCTTGTTCGTGGCGTTTGCGCGCCGCCAACGGGTTGATTTCGGCCGTTACCGAAACCACACCGGCAATGTTGCCCGCCTTGGGCTGAGCCCCGCTCATACCGCCCAAACCGCAGGTAACGAACAGCGTTCCCGCCGCTTTTTTGCCGATACGGCGCGTGGCGTTCAGCACCGTAATCGTGGTGCCGTGCACAATGCCCTGCGGCCCGATATACATATACGAACCGGCGGTCATCTGCCCGTATTGGGTAACGCCCAAGGCATTGTAGCGTTCCCAGTCGTCGGGCTTGCTGTGGTTGGGAATCATCATACCGTTGGTAACCACCACGCGGGGCGCGTCCTTATGCGAGGGATACAGCCCCATGGGATGTCCCGAGTACATCACCAAGGTCTGTTCGTCGGTCATTTCCGAAAGATACTGCATCACCAGGCGGTACTGCGCCCAGTTCTGGAACACCGCGCCGTTGCCGCCGTAGGTAATCAGTTCGTGGGGATGCTGCGCCACGGCCGGGTCGAGGTTGTTCTGAATCATGAGCATGATGGCCGCCGCCTGACGGCTCTTGGCCGGATAGTCCTCGATGGGACGGGCATACATCTCGTATTCGGGACGGAAACGGTACATATAGATACGTCCGTAGGTTTCCAGTTCCTTGGCGAATTCGGGCGCCAATACCGCATGATGCTTGGCGGGGAAATAACGGAGCGCGTTGCGCAAGGCCAGTTTCTTTTCTTCCTTGCTCAGGATGTCCTTGCGCTTGGGCGCATGGCTCACCGTGGTATCGTAAGCCCTCGGCTGGGGCAACACATCGGGAATACCTTCCCGGATGGCTTTTTGAAAATCAGCAGTATTCATGACATATAATTATTTTATTCCAAAGGCGGCTTCTTCGAAGCTTTCTCCTTACGCCCAAACACCGAAATATGGACATAACGTTCCGGATTCACCCTTAAATCCTGCAACAGCAGATTCAGCTGATGAGCGGATTTCTCCAAATTCCTGTAAAGCGTGTCGTCGGTAAGCAGTTTTCCTACGCTGCCTTCCCCTGCATTGATGTTTGTCAAAAGACTTTGCGCCTGTTGCAGCGATTCTTTGAGCGAACGCATCGAAGAGCCGATTCCGGCCTGCGCCAATGTATCGCTGATGGCCGCCAAATTGGTGATGGCCGAAGCCAAGTCATCTTTCTTGCCGTTCAATACGCCGCTAAGTCCTTCCACATTGGCCACCAGTTTATTGATTCGGCTTTCGTTGGTCTTCACCAACGCATCGGCATGAGCGGTGAGACTCTCTATATTCCGCATACTCCCGTGCAGGGCGGCAAGGCTTTCACGCAAACCGCCCACCGCTTCCTTGTCCAGCACCGCATTCACGTTCGCCAAAATCGAATCGAGCGATGTGAGGATGCTGCCGATGGTGGCCTGCATAGGTGCCAGCTGCGCCAACATATCCGGCACGGCCTGTCCCTGCAGAAAATCGCCCGACATGCACATCTCCGGATCGTTGCCCAGATAAATCACCACGCCCGAACCATTCATCAACCCCAGACTCTCTATCGAAGCGACCGAACCTTTGTTGATTTTGTATTTCTTTTTAACACCGAGTCCCATCTTGATGCGATGGTCGGTTTCGGAAACGAATTCGATGGAACTCACCCGGCCCACCTTCTTGCCGTTCACCACCACCGGCGCCGACAGATTCACCCCGCCCGTTTCATCCAACACGGCGTAATAAACGTTTTCGCTCGAAAGGATATTTTTTCCGGCCAGAAAAAAACATACCCATACGAACAAAAGGACGATAACCGTCGAAACCAGCCCGATTTTCCACTCTTTGGTAAAACGTGTATGCTTTCCCGTACTCATCTTCAGTTATTTTTTTGTTTATCCATCGCCTCCTGAAGCGATATGGGTTCCCCATTCCGGAACGCGACCACGAAAGCGGCCGTATAACCGGCATCCTTTGCCTCTTTTAGCGCGGACTGGATACCGTCGAAAGTGGCGGAACGTGAATAATAGTATTTATATAAACGGTTGGCTTGATCGTAATACCGGCTCAATGCCGACAGACCTTTGAAATTGTACGCCTTCAATTCCAGATCGTTGCCAGAGGCGGCAATCTGAACCCTGAATTCCACAGACAGGGTATCGGCAGGTTGCTCCACCGGTTTCCCGACAGAGGGGAGCTCCTGTTTGCCGGCCGTATCCGGCTTGGGCGCCACAGGTTGGGGAACCATACTTTCAGGCGCCGCGCTTTCCACGCGGATTTCTTCCTTGACAGCCGGTGCGGGGGCCGGTTGGGCTGCCGGTGCGGGTGTTGCGGCAGGAGCCGGAGCGGGTTGAGCGGCCGGCTCGGCCGGTTTTGCATGCGAAGCGGCCGAACGGCTGTCGATACGCCGTTTGTATTTGGAAAAAGCTTCCAACATACAACGGGCCACCTTGTTCTGCCCCTCTTCCGAAAGCAGGAATTTTTCTTCTTCGGGATTGGAAAGAAATCCCAACTCGGTAAGGACGGAGGGTCGGGCCGATTTCCACAAGACATAGAAAGGCCCCTGCTTGATCCCCCTGTTGGGAGAAGACGGAATATTCTTTTTATAAAGAGACTGCAACTCCTGGGCAAAGAATATGCTGTTTTCAAATCCCGCATCCTGATGCACGGTGGCCGTTACCACATCCATCCAACTCTGGCTGTAGTTCTTTTCATGATTCTGTTCCTGATACACAACGGCGTTCTCACGCTGTACCTCCGCCAGGTTGGCATCGTTTTTCTGCGCCCCCCTGAGCCATGTCTCCATGCCGTTGGCCGATGGAGATTTAGCCGCGTTGCAATGGATGGAAACAAACAGGTCGGCGTGATGGTCGTTGGCTATCTGCCCCCGTTTCCACAACTCGATAAAACGGTCATCGCTACGGGTATACACCACTTTCACATCGGGGAAAGCCTCCTTTACCAACTTTCCGAACTTAAGCGCCACGGCAAGCACCACGTCTTTTTCCTTCGCCTTTTTTCCCACACAGCCGGGGTCTTTGCCCCCATGACCGGGATCGATGACCAATACGTCCACCTTGTCGGACACCTGTTGGGCCCGAACCGAAAAGGAAGCGGCCAAAACCATCAAGAAAACGCTCCACAGTGCAACTCTATTCCGTATAGCCATCGGCTCTTTTTTTTATTTTTTGGGGATTTGCGTACTTTTGTCCTTTATGCGCAAGAGGCAAAAATACGCAAAATTTCGGGCATGCGGTGCTGTAAGATAAAACTCTTTCCTCTATCCGTTTTCTGGATCGGGATTACGGCATCGCTCTTTTTGTGTGCCTGTTCCGGTACCAGAATCCTATCGGAAACCGCCTCCGACAAGTCCGCATCCGAACCCATCGCCCCAAAAGCTTCCGCGCATGAAAGCACGCTTGTCGTTGCCGAGGACCTGCCGACCAACACGGCCGATATCGCCCCGCCCGAATCCCTTCTGTCCGACAGCCTCCCCCTCC
>CAMWNM010000065.1 GCA_947175635.1 uncultured Bacteroidales bacterium
CCGTGGCCAATGTAATCGGCAACATTAGGGAAAGTGTCGGCAATGTGTTCTCGAATATCAAAGACACCGTGACCAACGCAATCGGCAACGTCAGGGAAAGCGTCGGCAATGTGTTCTCGAACATCAAGGAAACAGGGAGCGGTCTTTGGTCTAAGCTGAAAGAAAGCGGAAGCGGCCTGTTCAGCACGGTGAAAGAATCTTTTTACGGCATTTTCGGCAGGCGGAAAAAGGGGGATGAACAGGAAAAGGATGAAGCGGTTCCTGTTTCTGAAATCCAACAGGAATATCTTTCGGAGATGCAGAAAGCCACAATGCAGACTGCCGTTCTGGAAAACCGCAGCGGGCTTCATTCCGAAATGCAGCGCGAGATGCAGACGGAACCGGTTCAGGCGATGCAGCTCCTTGCGGACGGGGAAGTGCGGCAATTGCAACCGGCTGCCGTGGAACAGGTGATACCTGAAAAAGCATCCGTGCGGCAGTTCGCAAAATTCTGCGACAAAGTGGAGATTGTTTTGCCGCAAGGCACGCCGGAAGAACATGTGGATATTTTGTTGAACGAACTGATGAGGAGGATAAACGATGCCGTGGCATAAGACTGAAAAACAAACCAAAACCACTTTCAACGTGAAACACCTGCTGGAAAACGCAGGCGGATATAAAGGGCTCGATTTTCCGATGGCCCTGGCCGGATACGCGAATCAAAAAGGCACGGAACTGGCCGGAAACGGCACCGTCTTGCGCAAACAAGACCTGATAGGCGGCTATTACTTTATGCCGGTAACCTTTTCGGCCAACGGCAAGAGCTATGAAATAGACTGCGCCATGGTGCGGCTACGGTTAACGAAAAACGTGGTGCAGACCCCTCTTTCGGGACAGGGCGGCACGGTAAAGGAACTGGTGGGCACGCAGGACTTGGCCGTTTCCGTTACCGGTTGCCTGATGGGCGAAAGAGGACAATGGCCGGAAGACAAGGTGAACGGTTTGCGACGGTTGTTCGCGGTAAACGACTCGGTATCGTTGAAATGCGCCTTGACCGACTGTTTCTTCGATGCGGATGACAAGGTTGTGATCACCCACATCGATTTTCCACAAGGCGGGCAAGTGGAAGACGTGGTGCCGGTAAATATCGAATGTGTGCAAGACAATGTTTTTGAATTAAATATCAATTAGCCGTGTTTGTACTGCAAAGCGAAATCAAGATAGGAGCATATCTCTTTACGCGCATCGTGGACGCGGAGGTGATGCGGAGCGTGCATCATCTTGCCGCCACGGCAAGCATCCGGCTTCCCGTCAGCGCGGTGATCAAGGGGCAGGGCGAGGTGTTGGGGCAAAGCCAGACCGCCAACGCGGTAAAGCTCGGCGACCCCGTGGAGATCCGCCTAGGTTACGGCAAGGAAAGCAATCTCGAATTTAAAGGCTACGTGCGCAGGATAAACCTTACCACACCTTTGGAAATCGAGTGCGAGGACGAGTTTTACCAAACGAGAACCAAGGAGGTGAGCTTTTCGGGCGATGCCGTGCAAGTGGCCGACCTTTTGCAGAACTGCGGGCTTTCGGTAGGCGAGGCCGCTGATCTGGAGCTGAAGAACTTTGTAGCGGACAACGAAATGCTGAACGAGGTGTTGCGGCGCATCGCGGCCGAATGCGGCCTGGATGTTTTCTTCGACTTGGAAGGCAAGGTGTATGCGGTGGAGGCCAATGGCCATCAGACCGCCACTGTAAAATACGGGTTGCGCAAAAATGTGATCCGCGCGGAAGAATCGGAACTGACCGCCTTTCTGCTGCCCTATGCCGAACCCTGCATGGTGGCCGAGATAACGGACGATGCCTATCCGGAACGCAACGGAAAATTCTTGATAGAAGCCGTGAGAACCACCTTCGGCACGCACGGGGCGCGGCGCCGGATAAGTCTCGGAAACGCAGTTTAGAAAATATAAAAACAGTAACTATGGAAAGTGTATTCAATTTTTGGAGAAACATGGAGCGGAAAACCAAACAGCTGCTTCCGCTGCAGGTGTTCCCGGCACAGGTAAAAGAGGTGGACGAAAACAACCGCACCTGCACCGTGCGCGTGAACGACAACGTGGATTTGTACGAGGTGAAACTCTACGCGGTAACGGATAAGGATCTGAAAGGTTTCTGTCTAGTTCCGGCCCAAGACAGCCAGGTATTGGTGGCCCGCATCGCCAACGGAAACGAACTTTTTGTGTGTTCGTTCAGCGTGGTGGACAAGGTGGTGGGAACGATTGGGGATAATACAGAAATCGCCATTGATGAGGAATCTTTGTGGTACAAGTGCGACAAAACCGAGATTACCGTCAAATCGGCTGAGTTAACCGCCAAGATTGACGGCGTGGAACTTGAAATAAATGGCAACAAGATTAAGGTCAAGGCAGACGAAATCGAATTCAATGGAGGTGGCAATGACGGTCTTGTCAAGATAAATGAACTGACGAACACAATCAATGGGATTGTGAAAGAATTTAATGAACACACGCACACAGTTACCTCCACCGATATTCAAACCACAGCCACTGTATTCATGGGGCCCGTTGGACAGATAAGCGGAATTGTTCCGGCCCCTTCGAAGCAGATTGGAGAACTGGACAAATCCACCTACGAAGACACCAAAGTAAAACACTAACCACCATGACAGATATAAAACACACCGAACAAGGCGACCTCGACCTCTCCACGGGCGACCTCCTTTATGTAACCTCCGACTACCAGCACCAAAAAGACATTCTGCTCGCAAGAAAGGGCTACTACAAGGAACACCCCGAAATGGGCGTGGGCATAGAAGACTACCGCAACGAAACCGACCCCGAAGAGTTGCTGCGCGCCATCAAACAGGAATTTGCCGCCGACGGCATGAAAGTAAGCAAAGTGGCCATTGCCGCCGACGGAAACATAGAAACAGACGCAACCTATGAAAACAGTTAAAGTACAACCCAACCAAAATGTCTTCGACCTGGCCGTGCAACACTACGGCAACGTGGAGGCCGTGGATGAGATTCTCCGCCTCAATCCGGATTTGGAGAACGATGCCGCCGCGCTCCGAGCGCTCAAGATACCCACGGGAAACAGACAGGCCATCTTCTGCATGGATGCGGCAGTGGAAAGCGGATCTCCCCTGAAGGTAGATGATACAAGCAAGCTGATGAACAACAGTAACCTAAAGAAAATAAACAACAGTACAACAACCTACGAAACCTACGAATCATGGCAAAAACGATTGAATCAATCCAAGAAGAAATAATAGACGGCGTAAAGAAAGAAGTGCCGGTACTTGCAGGAGAAGAAAGCCCAAGCAAAACTTCGGAATGGAAATTATGGACGCATATCGTGGCCACGGTCATCCACGCGTTCGAGCATATTCTTGACCTATTCCGCAAGGAAGTGGACACCCTCACCAACAAGATAACACCCGGTACGGTGCGCTGGTATGCGGAAATGTGTAAACGATTCCAATACGGACACCCGTTGGTTTTCGATGAAGATACGGCCCTTCTTTATTATGAGGATACGGCCGACGAGGCGAGCAAGATCATCGCCGCTGTATCCATCACCGAAAGCGACACCACCTTGGCGATTAAAGTGGCCAAGTATAAGAACCAAGAAAAGAAAGAGTTGGAAAGCCTGAACCAAGAAGAACTCAAAGAGTTTAAAGATTACATCGATGCAATAAAGTTTGCCGGTTGCAAAACGGATGTAACCAGCAGCGATGCCGATGAAATGCGTTACACCATGACCGTCTATCGCAATCCCGCTTATGGAGAAGAGGTGTTAAGGGAGAACGTCTTGGAAGCCTTGCAGGTATTCAAGACCAGCGTGGATTTCGACAGCGTGGTGTATCGTCAGAAACTTATCGATGCGGTGATGCATGTGGATGGGGTAACCACCTGCGATTTGACCTTGCTTGAACATATCCGGACCCAGGATGATGAGACGGTGGTTTCAACTAAAATCGGCACCCACACCGTGTTGCAGGCGGGATATTTCAATTGGACGGAAGACAGTGAGCTCGTGATAAAGACAGTAAACGAACTGATAAAACAATAAGGCCATGCATTTGAATATCAAAAACCTTGTGCTGCAACTGATACCGATGCACAAGCGCCAGCCGAACCGTTACGGGTGGCTTTGCGGATTGCTTTCACCCATGGAGCGGCAGTGGCAGGCGTTCACCCAATGGAGGGAAGACACACGCATGCTGGTAAACATCAACAGCCAGCAGATGGTGTTGACCCGATTCCTACAGAAACAGTTTGCCGACGAAAGCATCTCGGTGGAAAGTTTCGAGGACGGGCTGCCTCTCTTTCCGCTTTCTTTCGAGAGCGAGCAGCATCTTCAACTGATGTCGCTGTGGGGCGAAGAGCTTACCCTATCGGAAAAGAAACTGGACGAGATTCCGCTTGTAAACGAAAAAAAGTTGAGTCTGGAGGATGGCATGGATTTTATTGTCCGCATCCCCAATCATTTAGACGAGGTAGAAGTGGCCGCCTATGTGGATAAATACCGTCAGGCACTTGTAAAATACAATATTGTAAAACAAAAAGAAAAAACAGAATCATGAAAGAACACACTCAGACAATGGGCATCCGCAAATGGGCG
>CAMWNM010000066.1 GCA_947175635.1 uncultured Bacteroidales bacterium
GCGGCCGGATGTCGGAACAGACGGAGAAATCCCTATATTTGCGAGAGTGTCCCATGAATGGATCTGCGGATAAAATAATCGAAGGTTATGGAATATAAAACGCTGTTGACCGAAAAAAAGGGGGCGGTACAGAAAATCACCCTCAATCGTCCGGCCGAGTTAAATGCACTCAATACAGAATTACTCTCCGAATTGGATATGGCTTTTGCCGAAGCGGCCAATGACGCAGGGGTGAAGGTGATTATACTTACCGGAGCGGGCAAGGCATTTGCCGCCGGTGCCGATATCACACAGATGGCAGGGATGAATGCGGCCGAAGGGAAGGCTTTCGGGGCTTTCGGATCGGATGTGTTCAGGCGCATAGAATTGCTTCCCAAGCCGGTGATTGCCGCCGTGAACGGATATGCGCTCGGCGGCGGTTGCGAATTGGCGATGGCCTGCGATATACGGATTGCCTCAGAAAAAGCCAAGGTGGGGCAACCCGAAACAGGTCTCGGCATTACGCCCGGATTTTCGGGCACGCAGCGTTTGTCGCGTTTGGTGGGGTTGGGCAGGGCCAAAGAACTTATCCTTACGGCCGAAGCGATCGATGCCCGGGAAGCCTGGCGAATCGGGCTGTTCAATACGGTGGTTCCGGCCGACAAACTGGAGGAAGCCGCTTTTGAAACGGCTGAAAAAATTGCCGCCAAGGCACCGTTGGCCGTTTCTTATGCCAAGGAAGCTATCAATCAGGGCGTTGAAACCGATTTGGAAACAGGTATCGCGATGGAGGCGAACTTATTCGGGTTATGCTTTGCCACGCAGGATCAGAAGGAGGGCATGAATGCCTTTTTGGAACGCCGTCCTCCGGTGTTCAAGGGCGAATAAAAGTCGGTTGAAAATCTCAAGAAAAGGTAAATAAGAAAAATATAGGACAATGAAAATTTGTGTTATTGGAACAGGAACCATGGGACATGGGATTGTTCAAACCTTTGCTCAGGCAGGCTATGAGGTGTTGATGAAAGGCCGTTCGGATGCCTCGGTCAACAAAGCCATGCAGACTATCGAAAAAAGCTTGGGCCGTCTGGTGGAAAAAGGAAAGATGGAACAAGCGGCCAAAGATGCGGCGATGAGCCATATTTCCACTACTTTGCAGTATGAAGACTGTAAGGATTATGATTTGGTGATAGAGGCTATTGCCGAAGATATGGATGTGAAGTTGGGTATATTCAAGGAGTTGGATGCGGTATGCAGACCCGATGCGATTCTGGCCACCAACACATCCTCGCTTTCCATTACTCAAGTGGCTACGGCCACAACGCGGCCGCGGCAGGTCATCGGCATGCACTTCTTTAATCCGGTGTCGGTGATGAAGCTGGTGGAAGTGATTAAAGGACAGCTTACCGATCAAAAGGTACACGACACCGTGATGGATATCTGTCGAAAGGTAGGCAAGACACCGGTAAGTGTGAACGAGGCCCCCGGGTTTGTGGTGAACCGCATCTTGATCCCGATGATTAACGAAGGGATCGGCATCTTGGCCGATAACGTGGCTTCCAGAGAAGAAATCGATACGGCCATGAAATTGGGCGCCAACCATCCGATGGGGCCGCTCGAATTGGCCGACCTGATAGGATTGGATGTATGCCTTTCGATAATGGAAGTGCTGTACAACGAATTCGGTGACACCAAGTATCGCCCGCATCCGCTTTTGCGTAAAATGGTTCGCGCAGGACTTTTGGGACGTAAAACGGGTATCGGCTTTTACGATTACAGGAAATAGTGCAATAGGTCGTGTTTCTGCCAGAGCGTTTCTATTGAACTGTTCTTCGGAAAAAGACCATAAAATAAAGACAGGATGAAAAATAAAGCGATAGGAATTTTTGCCCTGATGTTGCTCATGCTTAGGGTACAAGCGGCTCCTGTAACGCTGGAAACAGCCAGGGAGACGGCAAAATCTTTTTACGGAGTGCAATGTCTGTCGGTTCCGGCCAAGGCTTTGCCGGAATTTACCTGTGTATATCCGCAGGAACGCAAAGGCGAGGATTTTGTTCCGTATTATATCTTCAATGTAGGCGAAGACCAAGGCTTTGTTATCGTGGCAGGCGACGACAACGCCACCCGTTTGGTGCTGGCCTATTCGGACAAAGGAAATTTTAAACCAGACGCCATGCCGGAAAACCTGCGGGAATGGTTGCGGTTTTACGAAGAAGGCGTGAAAGCCGCCGCCCGTTCTTCTGTCAGCATGTCGCATCCCAAGGGATTCACCAAGGCCGAAGTGCTGAAAGAGCCGGTTCTGGGGAATATCGCCTATAATCAGGACGCGCCATACAATGATCTTTGTCCGATAGATCCGCAAACGGGTAAGGTTTCCTATACGGGCTGTGTGGCAACGGCGTTGGCTTCTATCGCACGTTATTTTCAATATCCGGAAAAGGGCAGGGGCGCCATTTCCTACACCACTGTTTCCCGGGGGATGAATCTGTATATGGATTTCTCGCAGAACGAGTACGATTGGGACAATATGCTCGAAGCCTACAACGGCGCATTGTCCAACTATACCGCGGAACAAAGAAATGCGGTGGCTACCTTGATGCGCGATATCGGTTATGCGGTCAAGATGGATTATACTTCCAGCGCAAGCGGTGCCTATCGGGAAAATTCGGTGTTAGGCATGGTCGACTATATCGGTTTTGATTCCATTTTGAGTCATAGGGACAGATCTGTTTACGATAACGAGGCTCAATGGATAGCCTTGCTTAAATCCAATATCGATTTGGATCTTCCGGTGTATTATACAGGCCAGAGTGCAGGGGGCGGCCACGCTTTTATTACGGACGGTTACGATGAAGCCGACTACTTCCACTTTGATTGGGGCTGGGGCGGATCGTCGTATAACGGCTATTTCTCGCTCAACGACCTTAATCCCGAAGGGAGAGGGATCGGTGGGGGAACAGGCGGCGGTTATACCATCTCGCAGGCAGTTATGTACAATCTGGTTCCGGAAGGCCATGCCCATGCTTCCGACGACTATTTTATCGCGGCAACCACGTCTATAGAGCCAACGAATGTGGTAGAGGGCGAAACCTATTCGACCGCTGATTCGATACGGATTAACCTTTCGGGTTTCTACAACTACACGATGTCGCGTTTTGACGGTTCGGTGGCTTTGGCCGCGTTCAAGGATGGCGGATTTATCGGTATCGTTTCCAACGAAGAATCCTTGACGATAGGCCGTTATACCTCAGGAACGAAAGCGATGACGCTGTACGGAAAGTTACAGGGCTTGGAAGATGGCGAATATGAGCTATGGGTGGTTCAGAAATCCGATCGCGAGGATGCCGTCTGGAATAAGGTTTATGGCCGTCGCTCGTCTTTGGTTGCAGACAGTTATGTGCCGGTTGCCGTATCAGGAGAAGATTTCAGCGTTTTATCGGTGGGTGCCGATATTGACCTTACCCTGGAGTGTAGCGTGAATCGGAATATAGACATGGAAATATGGTCAGGCGATCTTTTGGTCACAAGCAGAAAAGTAAAGTCTACCGGTTCCACCTTGCTGTCGCTTCGCTACGGTACCTACGACTTTCTCTTCTACACAAGTGGATTCGACACCACTTATGTGCGGAAATTCGTGCTGACGGGAGACACCTCTCTTCATGTGGTCATGAAAGAGATTTTCGCCGCTCCTTATTTGGGTATATGTCTGGTGAAGGACAATACGGCAACGCTTTATTGGAAAGCCTATGGTCCCCGTGAGGATCCTGTTTATCCCGAATCGTTCGCTTTGTATCTGGATAGTGTGGAAGTGGCGAATGTGGATCCGGAAGCAACGTCTTATATTTTTACCGGTCTGGAACTCGGTACACATCAGGTCGGGGTTCAGTCGGTTTATGCCAGAGGCAAGTCGGAAGTGATGTACCGTACGGTGAATATCAAGACCTTGGCCAGTGAGAATGAATGGAGGGCTGATGTCCGGCTTACGCCTAATCCTTCTTCCACGGGATATTTCCGTGTGGAAGCCGGTGAAAGTTGCAAGGTGCAGGTATGCAGTCTGACTGGCAATCTGCTCTTTGAACGGCAAACGGACGAGAGCGGCGAGTTGGTGGTGGATATGACCGGCTACGCTTCAGGTATCTACTTGTTCCGCTTGACGGGAAAAGATGGCCGCACCGCTGTGTTGAAAGCGGTACTGAAATAGTCGGTTGAAAACCGAGTTTAACTGCCTCGGCAGGTTCAGCCTCCGTAGGAGGCCCCGATTAATAGGAGCATATCGTTTTCTTTCAAAACGGTATGCTCCCATTTTTCTTTAGGCACCACCTGATTGTTGACGGCAAGGGCTATACCGCCTTTGTCAAGCAGGTTCTTGCTTTGCATCAGTTGATGTACAGTGCAGTCCGGTTCTACTGTAAGCGGGCTTTGATTAAAAAATATATTCATTGTCAATGACTTTAAGTGGGTTGGTTTTTCATCCGACCTTTTCTCGCCATGGCAAAATCCAAGCAAGCTTGGCTTCTGCGC
>CAMWNM010000067.1 GCA_947175635.1 uncultured Bacteroidales bacterium
ACTTCAATTGTCGGGGTGACAGGATTCGAACCTGCGACACCCTGCTCCCAAAGCAGGTGCGCTACCGGACTGCGCTACACCCCGAAAACGTTTTTCCGTGCCGGCAAGGGCGAACGTGAAGGCAAAGGTAAAAAAAAAGCGCAAGCCAAAACCATCTTCCGTTCGGCAGGCAAAGAATTTGCAAGAAATCCGATGGTCCCTCAGGTCATACAACAAGGCCAAATCGTTCAGATTGAAAAGAATTATATACCTTTACAAGGTTTTACCATTTTTAAATCGCAACATTATGGATTCGATCTCCCTTGACTTCAGTCACGGCAATGAAGCCGGTTCCCTGATGGAAGAACTTTTGAAGGGCAAGGCCGCAGCCGGCCTTGCAAAACAACAAGAGGCTGTTTCCCAAGCCTACAACACCCTGCTGCAAGGCAATGGAAAAGGAAACGACTTTCTGGGATGGATACGGCTTCCGGAAGAGATCCAGGCCGAAACCTTGGAGGACATATCGGCGAAGGCCGAAGAATTCAGGAAAAAATCCGAACTTTTCATCTGCATCGGTATCGGCGGCTCTTATTTAGGAACCCGCGCCATTATCGAAGCCCTGAAACCCCAGTTGTCGGACCGCATGCCGGGGGCGCCCGCCGTTATCTACGCCGGTCATCAGCTCAATCAGGACTACATGAACGAACTGCTTGCCCTTTTGGACAAGCACGAATACACGGTTTGCGTGATTTCCAAATCAGGCACCACCACCGAACCGGCCATCGCCTTCCGGCTGATACGCGAACATCTGACGGCCAAATACGGCAAGGCCGAAGCCGGCAAACGCATCGCGGCCATTACCGACCGGCAGAAAGGCGCCTTACGTACGCTTGCCGATACGGAAGGCTTTCCCTCTTATGTAGTGCCCGACAACATCGGCGGCCGCTTCTCGGTACTCAGCCCTGTGGGACTTTTCCCCTTGGCCGTGGCCGGCATAGACATCAAATCCCTGATAAAAGGAGCGGCGGATATGCAGAAGCGCCTGACGGTCCCCGCCCTGGATTGGGGAAAGAACATTGCCGCCCAGTACGCGCTCTTCCGTCAGTATCAATACGTGCAGCAACACAAAAAAGTGGAGCTTCTGGTAAATTTCGATTCCCGGTTCCACTTCTTGAGCGAATGGTGGAAACAACTTTACGGAGAAAGCGAAGGCAAGGAAGGCAAAGGCCTTTTCCCGTCCAATGCCGGTTTCACCACCGACCTGCATTCCCTCGGCCAATATATCCAGGAGGGAGAACGTCTGTTCTTTGAAACCGTCTTAAGTCTCGAAAATCAGCACACCCGGCTGCAGATTCCGTCCGACAGAGAGAATCTGGACGGCATGAACTTTGTAGCTGGCAAGGAAATGGCCTATGTGAACCGGAAAGCAGAGGAAGGTACGATACTGGCACACGCCCGGCAAGGAAACGTTCCTGTATTGCGCATCAGCGTTCCTCGCCTGAACGCTTTCCATATCGGACAACTGATTTATTTCTTCGAATTTGCCTGCGGATTAAGCGGCTATTCGATGGATGTGAATCCCTTTGACCAACCCGGTGTGGAAGCCTACAAGCAAAACATGTTCCGGTTGCTGGGCAAATAAGAACCGGAAACCGGTCTCTCCACGGCCCTATTCCAAAACTGAGAAAGTGCCTTTTTTCTCCCAAGTGAAGCGGTCGTACCGTTCGCGGTACAGATAGACATATACGCCTGCCGGTACGGTCTTACCCTTGTAGGTGCCATCCCATCCATCTGTAAAACGGGTGGTAGAAAAAACCATGGTGCCATTGGCATCAAACACCATGAATTGGTAAGTCCGGGTCGTATCGTTTTCACCTATGGGGCCATAGTACTTGGAAAAGCCGCCCGGCACAAAGCCGCTGGCAAAGTAAACGTAGTGGCAGTTTTTCACCGATATCTGCTTTTCCAGACGGGTCTTGCAGTTTTGGGCCGCGCCTACGGAAATATCGCAGTAGGCCAAAAAATCCGTTTTGGGTTCCACTTCGGTAAAGGAGACCGTATCGCGGTTGAACCATCGATAGCGGCAATCCAAATCCGTGAAAGCCTCCAGGCGGATGCCCGTTCCCAGACAAACCGAATCGGAAGGCCAATCCTCCACATAGGCCACAATCTCTCCCCGCGGTATATCCACGGCCTTGATGGTAAAATCCCGTTTGCTCCGGCAGCCATAACGGTCGGTGGCGACCACCTGCACCGAAGTATCTCCTTTCAATAAGAAATTACGTGTCGTACCGCCCAGGACGCCGTTCCACTCCACGTCCGTTCCGCCTATCACCCGTAACTGCGCTTCCATGTCCATACACATCTCCATATCGCCCTCCACCTCGTACATGGCCGTGTCATTCACCACCACCGCCACGGAATCTTCGGCATAACAGGCGTTGATATAACCGGTCTGCACGATGGGATAGTTGGAAATCCGCGCATGGTAAACCGTAGTGGCGGCCGGCCTTATATTGATGTATTGCGAAGTGCCGGAGGTACTCCAGGCCCAGTATTCACCGCCTTCCACCCCCACGGTGGCCTCCATGCCGCGGCAAATGGTGTCCGGGACCATCGTGTACTCGGGAATATGCGTCACATATATCCACAAAGTATCGGCCCCTACTTGCGACAGGCCTTCTTTCATCAGGGCCACAATCCTGAAACCGCCTTCTACCAAAGGCTTGAATGTAACGGTCTCGCCCTTGTCGAGCGTTACGGTGCTTTGATCGGGATTGATCTGATACCATTCAAACGACAGGTTCTCGCCGTCCCCGTACAAGGAGTGATCCAGAGACAGGTTTACCTGTTGTCCGTTGCAGACCACATTGGCATCATACAATATCTTGAGCAGGGAAGCCGATTTGGAAGGTTGCCAACGCGCGGGAAAAGCCGTCTCGAACCATCCCTGCCGCGCCCACAAAGAACCCGTGAAGATGACAAGCGACAAAACCGCCATAAAACCTGAACGACACTTCCCTTGCATATTTTCAGCTGTTTTTTAGTTTTTCGGCCACCGTTTTTCCGAAATGTTCCCGCACATAGCCGAGCGTTACCACATAAGACCGAGGTTTTTCACTGGGAATCTTATACATGAGATCGGTCATCATGGCTTCCATGATTCCTCTCAGACCTCTTGCACCCAATTTGAATTCCAAGGCTTTATCCACTATAAAATCATATACGGCCGGCTCGAATTCCAAGGCTACGCCATCCATTTCAAACAGTTTCCTATACTGACGCACCAAGGCGTTTTTGGGTTCGGTGAGAATGCTGCGCAAAGCATCCCTATCCAGTTCTTCCAGATGAGTAAGCACGGGAAAACGCCCCACCAGCTCGGGAATAAGTCCGTAAGCGCGCAAATCCTGAGGGGCCACATATCGCAGGATTTCATCTTCGCCCGTCCGGGTGCGCTCATTGTCTTTTTTGTAGCCGATGGCCATTCGGTTCAAGCGTGAGGATATGTTGCGTTCGATGCCGTCGAAAGAGCCGCCGCCGATAAAAAGGATATGACGGGTGTTGATTTTCACCATCTCCGCATTGGGGTGCTTGCGTCCGCCCTGCGGCGGCACCAAGGCTTCGGTGCCTTCCAGCAGTTTCAACAAGGCCTGCTGTACGCCCTCGCCCGATACATCGCGGGTAATGGAGGGATTGCTGCTCTTTCGGGCAATCTTGTCTATTTCATCGATAAAGATGATGCCCCGCTCGGTTTTGGTTACATCGAAATCGGCAGCCTGCAACAAGCGGCTCAAGATTGAATCCACATCTTCTCCCACATAACCGGCTTCGGTAAGGACGGTGGCATCGGCAATGCAGAAAGGAACATCCAGAAGACGGGCGATACTGCGCACCAAAAGCGTTTTACCCGTGCCGGTAGGCCCTACCATGAGGATATTCGACTTTTCGATTTCCGTTTCGGGCTCTTCCTGATGTTCAGCCCAATAATTAAGGCGTTTATAATGGTTGTAGACCGCTACCGAAAGTACTTTCTTGGCTTCATCCTGCCCGATTACATATTGGTCGAGAAAATGCTTGATGACCTGCGGCTCTTTGAGTTTGAGCATCTCGGCCTTGGATTTGATTCCACCACCGTATTCCCTGCGGTATTCTTCAAAATATTTGCCCGCCAGTTGGCTGCACTGCATGCAGAGAATGGCGTTGCCGCTGCCTTGCACGGCCGGTTCCCGCCCTGAAAGTTCCCTTCCGCAAAAAGAACACGTAATCTTCCGCGACTTCCCGGAAGGATTCGATGCATGTTTTTTATCGTTTGTTTCCATCCAAGGGACAAAGGTATATCTTTTTGACGTATGTTGTGATGACGTCTGTCCTCATATACCTTCACGGGCGGTACCTTTGCCCGTAAAGGTATATCTTTTTGACGTATCTTAGGGCTATCGTCGTCTTCATATACCTTC
>CAMWNM010000068.1 GCA_947175635.1 uncultured Bacteroidales bacterium
GAGAAAACGTCGGGCGAAGACCAACGTTTTCGTTAAGCCATGCGCAGAAGCCAAGTTCACCTCACCACCGAAACCATCCGGCGCACACAAGCCGTTTCAGTATAAAAACACGCTACATACATGCCCACAGGCAGGTTCCGCACCGTCCGCTCTCCCATATCGGTAATCACCACACGCCGGATATCCGCTTCCGTTTCAAAGCGCAACACATCCCGGACGGGATTGGATCAGAAGTTTGCGAAATACGCAGTTCATTGCCGTAAGGCATCGAATCAAAATGCGACACCAATATGGAGGAGGGATTCAGGGATCTGTCCGAAACACGGGATAAGGGAAAATAAGGAAAGCCCCATCGCCAATAAAGGCCGTGTGTATCTTCTTTTCTTCATCTCTGTATGATTTTAAGTTTCCATATCATTTTACCTGAAGTTCCGCGCCCGCTTCCATTGTGAAACCGGAGCCTAATTGAATTGTGTTTTTCCGATCCGTTTTGTTTCGTTAGTACTTGCGTGAAAAAGTATTGGCCATAAGCAACGCCGCCGAAAAAGCGGCACTGTTTCGAAAATACATATTTTTTAGAATATGCAAATGATAAAAAAGAAGCACATCAGAATTTCTATTTCAGGAAAATTCTAACGAATATCATTGAGGTCTATCCGACGGAAAGAGGTGCGGTACTGCCGGGGGCTTTGGCCTGTGAGGCGGCGGAACATGCGCGAAAAGTGCGCCGGGTACTCAAAACCGAGATCGTAGGCGATCAGGCTCACGTCCAGATCGGATACAGCCAAACGATGCTTGGCCACCGAAACCAGATGCTGCGCGATAAGGTCTTTGGGTGCCGATCCTGTTTCCTTGCGTATCAGGTCGCCGAAATAACCGGGAGAAAGATTGACCCGATTGGCGAAATAGGCCACGCTCGGTATGCCGCTTTTGGGACTGTCGTTGTTGTAGTAAGATTTCAGTTCTTGTTCAAAAAGCCGCACCACTTCAGAATTTACCTTGTGCCGGGTAATGAACTGGCGATCGTAGAAACGGTGCAGATACTCAAGCAGCACCTGTATGTTGGCAGAAAGCAAGGTGGCAGAATGCCGATCCACCGGATGGGCCGCCTCTTCCTTTATCTTTTGCAGGCAGTCGAGAAACTTCGCCCTTTCCTCTTCCGACAAATGCAAGGCCTCCATCTGGGAATAATCGAAAAAACCGAAAGAGGAAATCTTTTCGGCAAGCGGTGTACCGAAAATCAAGTCGGGATGAAAGAGCAAGCCCAACACATCCGGTGCCATTTCGGTTTGCGCCATCTCCACCTCCACCACCTGCCCGGGAGCGAAACTCACCACGGTTCCTTCCTGATAATCGTAATTGTGGCGGCCGTATTTAAGCGTGCATTGCACACCGTTCTTGAGAAACAAAGCGTAGAGGCCATAATGGAAGCACAGATGGTTCACCGCTTTGGTGGCTTGTTTGAGGTCGATAACGGAAACCAAAGGATGCTGGGGCGCAAGCCCATACAACTTATTGTAGGCATCGATGCTGTCGAGATGGAAAATCCTGTTCATGTTGCAAAACTAAGTTTTATCCCGCAATATCCCGTACCGGCATACAATATGGGTAAATAATTCCGCAAACAGGGTTGGATGCGTTCCTGCCGACGGTGTAGTTTTGCCACATGAAAAAATCACTCACCTCCGCCGCACTGGCACTTGGCGTGCTCGCGGCCCATGCACAGAAAAACATGAACAATCCCGACACCGACATCTCGCTCGCGCCCCAGGCGCAATGCACGCTGACCCATGAATGGGACAAGGTATTCCCCAAAAGCGATCAAGTGGACCACCGCAAGGTGCTTTTCGTGAACCGTTACGGCATCACACTGGCAGCCGATATGTACACACCCAAGAACGCCTCGGGCAAACTGCCTGCCATTGCGGTAAGCGGCCCTTTCGGCGCGGTCAAGGAACAGTCGAGCGGACTCTACGCCCAGCAGCTTGCCGAAAGGGGCTTCCTCACGATTGCCTTTGATCCCTCCTTTACCGGCGAGAGCGGCGGAATGCCGCGGCGCGTGGCTTCGCCCGACATCAATACCGAAGATTTCTCTGCCGCCGTTGACTTCCTTTCCGTCCAACCCGATGTGGATGCCGAACGGATCGGCATCTTAGGTATCTGCGGCTGGGGCGGCCTGGCCATCAATGCCGCCGCTGCCGACACAAGGATAAAAGCCACCGTAGCCTCCACCATGTACAACATGAGCCGCGTAACGGCCAACGGGTATTTCGACAGGGAAGACAATGCCGAAATCCGTTATAAAACAATGGAAGCGCTCAACGCCCAGCGCACCGAAGACTACCGCAAGGGGCAATACCGACGTGCCGGCGGCGTGGCCGATCCGCTTGCCGACGATGCGCCGCAGTTCGTAAAGGATTATCACGCCTACTACAAGACCCCACGCGGCTATCATCCCCGATCGGGCAACTCCAACGACGGCTGGAACACCACGTCCTGCCTGCCTTTCTTCAACTTTCCGCTTTTGAGCCGTGCCGGAGAAATCCGCAATGCCGTAATGGTTGTGCATGGAGAAAACGCCCATTCCCGTTATTTCGGCGAAGACGCTTTCAAGTCCCTGCAAGGAGACAACAAGGAACTGCTTATCGTAAAAGACGCCAGCCACTGCGACCTCTACGACAATCTCGACAAGATTCCGTTCGATAAGATTACCGAATTCTACAACACCTATCTGAAATGACAAACCGGGAATTTCTGGACTATATGAAAACGGGCAAACCGGTTGCCGCCGGTTCGCCCGTGCATGAAGCCATGCACCGGTTGAGCCAGGAAGCGATACGGATCACGCTCCACCTCAACGGACGCTATCATACGCCCGAGGAAATCGTTGCCATCATGTCTGAACTCACAGGCAGGAAGGTGGACGCCGGCTTCCGGCTATTTCCTCCCTTCCATACCGATTGCGGAAAGAACCTCGTGTTCGGCAAAAGAGTGTTTGTGAACGCCGGATGCAAGTTTCAAGACCAAGGCGGCATCCGTATAGGCGACGATGTGCTGATTGGGCAGAATGTGGTGATCGCCACCCTGAACCATGCCCCGGACCCTGATTCCCGCGGCGATATGGAACCCGGAGCCGTGCATATCGGCAACAAGGTATGGATTGGAGCGAACGCCACTATCCTTCCGGGCGTGAACATCGGAGAGGGCGCGATCATAGCGGCGGGCGCGGTGGTTACAAAAGACGTTCCCGCCCGTACCGTGGCGGGCGGCGTTCCGGCAAAAATCATCAAAACACTGTAAAATTGCAAAGAAGATGAAAAAGATATTGGTTATCTCCAGCAGCCTGCGTGCTAAAAGCAACTCTCAGATTCTGGCGGAATCTTTCGCCAAGGGTGCCGGAGAAGCCGGCCACGAGGTGGAAACGGTTTCGCTCCGGGGCAAAGACCTCAAGTTTTGCCAAGGATGCCTTGGCTGTGTAAAGACGGGAAAATGCACGATTAAGGACGATGCGCCCGAAATCGTAAAGAAGATGCACGATGCCGATATCATCGCCTTTGCCACGCCCATCTATTACTACGGGATGTGCGGCCAGATGAAGACCCTGCTCGACCGCGCCAATCCGCTGTACGGTTCCGGCTACCGTTTCACAGACATCTATATGCTTTCCTGCGCCGCCGAAAACGAACCCCGTGTTCCCGAACGCGCCCTTGCCGGCTTAGGCGGATGGATAGACTGTTTCGACCGCGCCCGTCTGGCCGGAAGCGTCTTTGCCGGCGGTGTTACCGAACCGGATGAAATAGCCGGACATCCGGCCCTGAAAACCGCCTACGAATTGGGAAAAGGCATCAGGTAGGAAAGTGCGCACAGGCATTCTCCGCATTGCATAACACACCAAAGAGAGAGGGGGGGGGCGGGGTTGGGGGGGGCGGGGGGTGGGCGCACACAGAGGAAAAATCAACAAAAAAAGGTGGTTTGTGTGGGGCTTGTTCAGAGGGGGGG
>CAMWNM010000069.1 GCA_947175635.1 uncultured Bacteroidales bacterium
GTATATTACAAATAAAACCCGGATACAGGAAATAGTAATCTGGCAAAGAAACGCAAGGCAATGAAATAGAACGGTTGCCAATCCGTTACCCGAAAATGAGCAAGATCGTTCTTCTCAAAAAACTGCATGCCTTCGCCCTCGAAAGGGGGCTGAGGGAGGTTACCGATAAGACAGGCGGGCTGAAAATCGTGAATCATCCTTAAGAGAAGACATCAGGAGGCTAATATTCGGCGTGAATAAGTTCGCACGCGGGACGTTTAGGCACGTGATGCACGCCGTCGGGCGTGCGCCAGTAGCGCACATCGTTGTTTTTCATTTCTTCCACCACCACTTTTTCCACGGGTTTCCCCAAGGCCAGCACGTAGTTTATCTGCAGGTGGTCGGGGAGTTGGAGCAGTTGCCGCAGTTCGGTATTTTTAAAGGCTTTGATGATACAGCCCCCGTAGCCGGCTTCCGTGGCCGAAAGCAGAAGGGTCTGGAGCTGGATACCGTCGTCGCAGAGACAGTTTTCGGCAATCTCCTTGTCGATGAGTTGAATCAGATAGGCCGAAGGCCGTTCGTCCGCTTCTGGTCCAGCCCAGTCTTTAAGGTAACCTGCCCAGGCCAGCAGGGGGAAAATCTGTGCGCAGGATTGAGGTGAGGTTACCACTGCATATTTGAGCGGTTGGCAATTGCGTCCCGAAGCGCAATAGCGCAGATCGGCCACCCAGGTTTTGAGTAAATCGGCCGGCACGCGGTCGTTCCCGTTGAAACGCCTGAACGAGCGCGTTTGTTTTAAAAGATCCCTCAGCATTTTTAACGGATATTTACAGCGGATTATGTTTCCGCATGGCCAGTGCATTGTAGGACTCCACAATTTCCTGCATGATGGCGGCCACGGGCTGGCATTCCTTGAACAGCGAAACGTTTTGCCCGATTTCCAATTCCCCGTTTTCCAAATCGCCGAGGAAGATGCCTTTCTTGGCCCGTCCCCGTCCCAAGATCTCCGCGATTTCGGCTTTTCCGGCCCCTCTTTCTTCAGCTTCCCTGATTTGTTCCGAAAAAGCGTTGCGGGCAAGTCGGGTGGGGGATATTTTTTTCAGCATCAGCATGGTGTCGCCCTCGTTGAGGTTAAGGCAGAAACGCTTGAAGTTTTCGTGCGCCGAACTTTCTTCGGATACGGCGAACCGGGAGCCGATCTGTACGCCGTCTGCCCCCATGCACATGGCGGCGAACATTGTTTGCCCGTTTCCGATACCGCCGGCGGCCAGAAGCGGGAGGGAGGTGGCTTTCCTGACGGCGGGCAAGAGGCAGAGGGTGGTCGTTTCTTCTCTTCCGTTGTGGCCGCCGGCCTCGAAACCTTCGGCCACAACGGCATCTACGCCGGCTTCTTCACATTTGCGGGCAAATTTCACGGAGGCCACCACATGCGCCACCTTGATGCCGTGTTCGTGCAGAAAAGGCGTCCATGCAAGCGGATTGCCGGCCGAGGTGAAGACAATCTTCACTTGTTCTTCCGCCACCAGTTTCATGATGGTGTCCAGTTCGGGGTATTGCAAGGGAATGTTTACGCCGAAGGGTTTGTCGGTGGCCGCCCTGCACTTCCGGATATGTTCGCGAAGCGTTTCTGGATGCATCGAGCCGGCGCCGATTAAACCTAAACCGCCGTTGGCGCTTACGGCCGAAGCCAGTCTCCATCCGCTGCACCAGACCATGCCGCCTTGCACGATAGGGTAGCGGATACCGAACAGCTGGCAGATTTTATTGGATGTCGTTTGGTTTTCCATAATCAGGCATCGTGGCCGATGTCTTGCATGGCCTGTGTAACATTGATGGCATAGTCGCCGGCCTTTTCGCATTCGGAAACGATATCGTTGAGCAGGATGCCCAAGGTATAATCGTAACGCTGTTCTTCGATGGCCGTCATGTGTTCTTGCTTGAGCGTGGTGCGGTAGTTGTTGATGGCGTTTTCCACCTCGTAGGCTTTTTTGGGAAGTACGGCCTTGTAATCGCCGCTCAGGTTAACGCACATCACCTGAATGGATTCTTCGGCCAAGGCGAACATCTTCTTTATCTTTTCCGAAATATCGGGGGCAAAGGAAATCTTCTGTTCGTTCCGGCGGGAAATGGTGCCGGCGATGTGCAGGGTGGTGTCGGCGATGCTTTCGATTTCCGATACGATCTTGAACATGGCCCGGATACGCTGCGTGTTTTCGGTCGACATTCTGGATTCCGACACCTTGGTGAGGTAGTTGGCTATTTCCACTTCCACAAGGTCGCTTTCATCTTCCATCTTGCGCAGTTTGTCCATCGCCTTGTCGAATTCATGTAACGGCAGGTCGTAGGCGCTTTCCATACGCTGAAACATCTTGAGGGTGTTTTGCCCGTAAACAAGAATTTCCTGCTGCGCCTGGAACAACGAGGCCTCGGGCGTGGAAAGCAATCCGATTTTAATATGTTTCAAGGTAAAGCCGTCTTCTGCCTCCTTGACAGGCAGTATCTTTTTCACCGTATTGCAAAGTGGCTTTATGAACCAAAGCAATACAAACACATTGATACACTTGAACAGCGTATTGAACAAGGCCAATGTGAGCGGCAGGGAAACCAGCACGCTCGCCCTTACCGTTTCCTGCATCTCCGGCGGCACTTCGGCTTTCAGCAGGGCCGGATTGCTGTACATGGGGTTATAGTCGGCGATATGCAGGAACATGCTCAGGTCGCACACCATCTTGAGGAAGTAGGGGAATACGATAAAAATCCACACCGCTCCGAATATATTGATGAGCATGTGGGAAAATGCCGCGCGTTTGGCCGGCACATTGGCCACCGAAGCGGCCAGGACGGCGGTGATGGTGGTGCCGATGTCTTCCCCCACAATCATGGCTGCCGCTTCTTCCAGTCCGATTAGCCCGCTGGCGCAGATAACCAGTGTGAGGGCGATGGTGGCGCTTGAACTTTGAAACAAAGCGGTCATCAACGCGCCGATAAGCACGAACCCCAAACGGGAAAGGATGCCGTGGGAGTTGACGGCGGCGATGAAATTCTGTACCGACTGGTATTCCTGCAGGTTTGCCGGCATGCATTCCTGTAGGAACCGCAGGGCCAGAAACAAGGTGCCGAACCCGATAATCATTTCGCCAACGTTCTTGCGTGAGCGTTTTTGCGAAAAGAGCAGGGGCAGGGAAATGGCGATGATGGGCAAGGCAAGGTCGTTGATGCTGAACTTACCGAATCCCAGTACCGATACCACCCAACTGGTAACGGTGGTGCCGACGTTGGCCCCCAGGATAATGCTGATGGAACCTGCCAGGTCCAACAGCCCGGCATTGACAAAACTCACCACCATAACGGTGGCGGCCGATGAACTCTGAATAAGGGCGGTAATGAATATACCCGTCAAAAGACCCTTGAAGCGGTTGGAAGTCATGGAGGCCAGGATGTTGCGCATCTTGTTGCCCGCCAGTTTCTGCAAGGCTTCGCTCATCATCTTCATCCCGTACAGAAAGAGGGTAAGCGAACCTATAAGTTGCAGGATCGTAAGTATTTCGGATTTCATCGATAGGATGTATTGGTGGTAAAATCAGAACGTGAAAGTAAAAAAAGTTACGGCAAACTAGGCAGGGCTGTTAAAAAATATCGGTCAATTGTTGAAAAAAGATTGATCCCGTCTATTTGGGTGTATGTGTAAGTTGTTGTTTTGTCCGATTCATCGCTCAAGCCACAGGAACCGTCCGTGAAAG
>CAMWNM010000070.1 GCA_947175635.1 uncultured Bacteroidales bacterium
GTAAGAAAAAACATTATAATACTAATAATGGCGGCGGATAAAAAAAACGCCGATGCTGAAAGTTATCAACAAGACACTGCATCTGCCGAAGCTTTCCCGGCAGGCATACGCAATGCGGCAACCGGCCGCGCACAAACAAAAAAACGGGGACTGTCGGTAAGACAATCCCCGTTCATCCATCATAGAGGGTTTACAACTTCTTGTATTCGGCAAAGAAGACCGATGGCGGGCGGGAAATGGGTGATGTAGGCCGCCGTAGGACGGAAAGATTCCCTATCAAGGACACTCCCTATCGGATTTACAATTGCTTGAATTTGTCAAGAATCTCCGAGGCAAGTTTTTGCATTTGCGCCGCCTCGGGATGCAGTTTTTCCTTGCCGAAGTCGATATCGGCCACTCCATGGACAGGCACCAGATGCACATGGGCGTGCGGAACATCCAGCCCTATGACCGACATTCCGATTTTTGGCGCCGGACAGACCGCCATCAAGGCTTTGGCCACTTTCTTGGCAAAGACCATCAATCCGGCCAGATCGCAGTCGTCCATATCGAAAATATAATCCACTTCTTTCTTGGGAATCACCAAGGTGTGCCCCATCGCCACCGGCGCGATATCGAGAAAGGCCAGATGCTTGTCGTCTTCGGCCACCTTGTAGCAGGGAATCTCGCCCGCCACGATTTTCGAAAAGATACTGGCCATGACTTATCGGGTTATTTCGGTGATCTCAAACTCCATGGTTCCGGCCGGCACTTTCACTTCCACCTTATCGCCCACTTTCTTGCCCAGAAGACCTTGCGCGATGGGCGAACTGATGGAGATCTTGCCCGACTTCAGGTCCGCTTCGTTTTCGGAAACCAGGGTGTATTTCATCTGCGATTTATTCTTGGTGTTGCGAATGGTAACGGTGGAAAGCAACAACACTTTAGACGTATCCATCTTGGATTCGTCCAGGATACGGGCATTGGCCAATTCCATCTGGAGCTTGGAAATCTTAAGTTCGCAAAGACCCTGCGCTTCCTTGGCGGCATCATACTCGGCGTTTTCCGACAAATCGCCCTTATCGCGGGCTTCGGCAATCTGCTGCGAGATTTTGGGACGTTCTATTTTGGTGAGACGTTCCAATTCATCTTTCAGTTTTTGAAAGCCTTCCTTGCTGTAGTATTTGATATCTCCCATGGTTGTGTTTTTTTTGGACTTTGCCGGCGGGAAACGGACAAAAGGCCGTGGCTAAATAAACAAAAAGACCCTTAGCAATAAGGGTCGTACATTGTTCCCGCGTTTTATCTCAACTGCGGCAAAGGTAGGAATTTTTTCCATTCCGCCGAAGCCTCACCGGTCTCTCAATGGTATTTCCGCTCCAAAATCGTCTGATTTATAACGGCATCACGCAACGAAAAATCCCGTAGAAACTCGTTTTCCTCTTTTTCTCCGTCTTGCGCCTCTTTTGCCTGCCCGGCAAGCGCGCCGCACGGCACATCCGTTTCCGCCGATGTTGCTTCTTGCGCGTACACTTGACACGAGGTTGCGGAAAGTTTCTCCCATTCTTGAGAGACGGTGCCTGAACATGCCTCTTCCGCCTCTTCCAGCGGAGATTCGGGGACTATATATTCGTATTCCGGAACCGGAGATGCCGTCTGCGCCGGAACAAAGACGTCCGTTCCGGAAAGCGTCTTCCCAGAAAAAGGCGCCGGCTTTCTTTGCCGGACGGCCTTCCTCTTTTTGGCCGATCCGATCAGGCCTACGGCCAATATAAGCATGATGAGAAGTATCTGTTGTGTCATGGGGGAGGGGGATTGCAACCGCTAAGTTACAACATTTTTATATCCAAAAGGATTTCGGGGGCGGTCTGCTTCGTTGGAAGGCTCGTGCCGATCGGTCACGTACGCTTGTACGCTCCCTCCCGGC
Organism: uncultured Bacteroidales bacterium; assembly: GCA_947175635.1. Taxonomy (GTDB): domain Bacteria; phylum Bacteroidota; class Bacteroidia; order Bacteroidales; family P3; genus Pullibacteroides. Next base: position 1,907 of record CAMWNM010000070.1, read on the forward strand.
CCTCGCCTTTTCCCGGCCGAATACAGGAAAGCGCGGACACCGCGGCGAACACACCCCTTACAGGACGCAGGAACCGTCCGTGAAAGTACATGATGACGGCGATAACCTTGAGATTGGTCGGAATGATGTACTTTTAGCGGACACAGGAAGCGTCCGTGAAAGTACATGATGACGGCGATAGCCCTGAGATTGGTCGGAATGATGTACTTTTGCCCTATAAATTTCATCCCGATGAGCCTTGATTTTTACCAGGAAATAGCGGAAGAAACCTCTTTGTTCGAAAAAAAATTCCACGCGCTCATATCCGGCGATTTCCCCTTGATAGACAATATCAACAAACAGATTTTCAAGTCGAAGGGAAAACAGCTCCGGCCCTTGCTGGTTTTGCTTTCCCACAAGCTTTTCCGTCCGAAAGTGGCCGAGCAAGCCTACCTTGCCGCCTCCTTGATTGAAATCGTGCATGCCGCCTCGCTGGTACACGACGATGTGGTGGACATGGCCGACCTCAGACGGGGCAATCCCTCGGTGCGTTCGCTCTTCGGCAACAAAGCCGCCGTGCTGGCAGGCGACTACCTGCTGGCCAACGCCTTTCTCAAGGCATACGATGAAAGCGACAACCAACTGTTGCTGTTTCTGGTGGAAGTTATCCGCAAGATGAGCGAGGGGGAACTCATACAACTGGAACATGCCGGTCTGCCCCAATCCGACTACCAAACCTATTTCCGTGTAATCGAACGCAAAACCGCGGCCCTGTTCGGCTGCTGCTGCCAATGCGGCGCCTATACGGCCGGGGCGAACGGCAAGGAGATAGAAACCGCCAGGGAAATAGGGATGAACGCCGGCATCGCCTTCCAGATAAAAGACGACCTGCTCGACATGGACCCCCTTGCCCGAAGCGGCAAGACTTACGGCAACGACCTGAAGGAAGGCAAACTCACCCTGCCGGTGCTTTACTATCTGCAACAATGCGGAAAAGATGAACGAAACGCGTTCTTTTCCTCCATACAGACGCTGACCGAACATCAGCAATCCCCACAGGCATACGCCCCTTTGCTGGACAGATTGCTGTTGCAGGTACGGCAGGCAGGCGGTCTGGACTATGCCAGACAACAGGCGGAAGCCTACGCACAGAAAGCCTTCGAAGCCTATCATCGCCTCAGACGCCCCCTCCCCGCTTTCGAGACATTGCTCTCCTCCATCTGCCAACCGGATTGATTTTCAAACGAAAATGAACTTTAACATTTTTTAAGAGAGCGATTTCAACCTCTCATCTTATTTTTATTATCTTTGCAAGCCTGTTTTGCACCCTTTATCAACATAAACACATATAAATAAAGGAAATAACAAAACATATAGGTTAACGGAAGCAACATATTGCAGCCGCATGGAACCGGAGCCTGAGACAAGGCTCCGATTATAATAAAGCAACAAATTAAAAAAAAACAAATTAAACAATAAACAAAAACTTTTAACAAAATG
>CAMWNM010000071.1 GCA_947175635.1 uncultured Bacteroidales bacterium
CGGGGGCTTGTTTTTTTTTGCGGCCGGATGTCGGAACAGACGGAGAAATCCCTATGGACGGAGGGCAGTTCCGGCGGGGCGTCCTTTTTCCGGAAAAAGGACCACCCGCGGGAACGGACAAGAGCCCCCCCGGCCGTGCATTAAAAAAACAGGAGGCCGGTATCGATTACCGATACCGGCCTCCTTGCATCCGTCAATGCCGTGGAAATGGCTTTTTTCCTGCGGCTACATGCCCATTCCCTGCATTGCCTGCATCACTTCCTGGATGTCGGCGGCCATCTTTTCTTTGGTGGAAGATTTGTAGCTGGCAGGAATGTTGAAGTATTTGGGATTGACCTCCTCCGGGTTGAGTTTATGCACGGAGAACGTCATTGAAATGTCAGGTGTGGCAATCGTGTATTCAAGCGGAAACCGACCTTCTAGGCCGGGTACACCCGCTTGCGAGGCGTGTATCAGAAACGGATCACAGAAATCGGCTACACACCAGATTTTCATTTCAACCGTAGCCCCTTGCAGTTTAGTTTGACATTGCATCTCTTGGGCCTTGTATCCAAAAATTTCTTTGGTATTGCCGGTTGCCTCCAAGGTGAGATCTTGAGGCATCGCATCGTTCAAGTCGGCCTCGGTGGATTCGATGCGGTATTTGCCAAGTCCTAATTGAGAGAGATTTATGAGAGAATATACGGTTTTGGTTTCGGCATCGGCTAAGGTTTTCTCCTCACCCATTGAAAAGATAGCCTTGGTGGCGTTGATACGCAAGGATGCCACTTGCGGTGATTGCGCAAGCTGCTCACTTGGAATGATATCGCTTGAATAGGAGATGCGGTATTGGATGGTTCCCGCAAAAGGCAGGGTTTGTGCATGGCTGTTTACGGAAAAGATACTGCCGAGGGCGAATATCCATCCAAAAAGTTTAGTCGCTTTCATAGAGTTGATTTTTAGGTTTATACTGTATTAAAAATTCGCACTCATCCATAAGATTTGCGTAGGGGAGAAAAGCGCTACAAATCTCCTTCATTTTCTTCATCCGTCTTGCTTTTGGAATCCGCAGGGCGGGTGAAGGGCGTGAATTCAAGGCGTTCTATTCCGTCCGGCTCTATTTTGATGAATTGAATGTTCCTGTTTTCAAAGCCACCAACCGAGCGCTGTTCCAAACGATAAAAAGGTTGGGCATTCTGCGTGGCTTCTTCCGATTCGATATGCCGCATAAAATCGGCGTTGAAGGTTTGCAGCATATCGATGAGCCAACGCATCACGCAGTAGCCCTGATAAGCCAATGTATTGGGCAGACCTCGGTAGAGGAAGTAGTATTTCTTGGAAAAATCCAGAAAATCGGGGTTTTGGTGAATGCCGTAAAAAGTGTTGTAAACGGTAAGGTGGTTCTGAATGAAATAATCGAGATCGATGGTGCTGTAGTCTAACCAGACGGCAGGGGCTATAATGGTGAAATTGCCCTTGTTCTGCCGTAGAGGGAGTACGGTTTTGACCGCCGATATCTCTTTGCGGTAGAAAGGCAGGATAACTACCGGACGTTTACTTTCTTCGGCCAGTTCTTCCAGCAATCCGGCTGTAGTGGTGTTGAAATAAAGACGTTCGGATTGGTAAATCAGTTCACTTAAACGGTCGGCTTTGTCAACTTCGGATTGGGAGGAATCGGAGATGATCAGGATACGGGCCTTGGGGTATTTCCTTTGCACAAATTCCGCCAATTGGCTCAGTTGCGTGGTATAGGAGGCGGCCAAACGAATCAGATAAGGATTGCCCACGCCCATGGAGTCGCGCTCGGAAACAGGGTGAATAAGAGGGAGCCCCGCTTGTTGAGACACGCTGTCGAGGCGGTTGAAATGATCAACGAAAGCGGTGGCGATTACCGCATCGGATTGCAGGAAGTATTCGTCGGCTATGGTTTCGTCGATGCTCTCAACCGATTGGGTGAGGTCGAAAAGTTTCAGCTGTAAGACGGGGCGCCTTGTTGTGTCTTTGCAGGAGGTGTCGGGCAAAATATCCGGCTGTATGGGCGGAACGGGTTGTACGATGGGCGTGGAAATGGAATCCGTCAAGAGGGAATCGAGAAGCACGGTAGCCGTGTCGGTCGGAGCGGGTATGAAAAACTCGGGATCGAGCATTTGCTGCCATGCCACGCTTGCCCCTTCGAAAAAAGGCAGATAGACATAGGCTTTGGGATCTTGCGGGGTATTGCTGTAGAGCGGTAAAAGAAGCGAGATGCGCAAGGTATCCTTATGCGGTTTCTCTTGCAGTTCCAGATGATAAAGGGAGTCGTTGATCTGGATCTGTTCTTCGTTTGCTTCCAAATTGGATTCTTCATCGTCGAGGCGGTCGGCATGTGCTTCGGCTTTGGCCGCCTCTCTGGCTTCCCGGCGCGATCTTCTCGCCTGCGCCTTATCTTCTTTGTCGGTAATTTCGGGTTCGTTGTCCGGGATGGCGGTAGTGGTAGGCACGTCCGCGATGGTATCCGCGGTTCGGGTTGTTGCAGTGTAATCCGCGTTGTTGCCGTTAACGTCGTCCGGAGGCAATAGGGCAAGCACGCTCAGCGGCCGTTTTCCGGTAAAGCGTTCCGCTTGCGCCTTGCTGTTCCATAAAGCGGGATTAAAGGGAATGTAAACAAATTCGTCGGCCTGAACCTGCGATTCGGGAGAGTCTTTCAGAAGCGCCTCTGCCGTGGTTTGGTAAGCCCGGCAGATCGAATAGAGGGTATGTCCCCTTTGCACGGTATGTACAAAATAAACCTTACCCGCCACGGTATCCAAAGTATGGCTTATAGAAACAGGTACGGGTCGATAGGTGGACTCCTGCGCCTCAAGGCGGAACATACCCGGCAACAAGAGTGTGAACAACGCGATTTTAGAGAAAACAGAAACAGCTTTCATTTTCAAAACCTGAATTTGTTACAGAAGGTAAAGATACGAAAAGCCGAGCGCAGAAGCAAACCTTGGTTTGATTCTGCCGAGGCCGGAGTATCTTCGGCGTCAGCAAAAGATACGAAAAGCCGAGCGCAGAAGCAAACCTTGGTTTGATTCTGCGCCAGGC